>JBDQHL010000096.1:0-2522 GCA_040264895.1 Bacteroidota bacterium | reverse complement strand
TTATTGGTTGTACACCATTACCCAATAGTCTAAATTCACTTATTCCATATTTGGAATAAATCATTGCTAATGCATTATGAGCACCTTGTTTAGAGGGGCTAAATTCAATTATAAAGTCAGGTTGTTTAGTGTCTGAAATTTGTGTTGGTAAATTAGGACTATTAGAGATACTGAAGCTGTTTCTATCTATTCCAGTTATTTCTATTGAGTCTATTTCTATTTCAAATGTGTAACTATAATCTAATAAAGAATTTAATGTTGAATCTTTAGAAGATGTAATTAGGACATTACCCATGTCAACATCTTTCGCTATAATTGTATTTTTGACAAGAGAAAAAGTAGAGTCTGATATATCTAATAGTTCAGGATAAGATTTTACTGAGAATACTGTTAAAAGACTATCTTGTATGGTGCCTGTTTGACCTACTGCAAAACGAGTACCATCTTTACTCCACTCTATATCGTTATTGACTATTGATTCAGATTTGAATTCGTATTTTTTATTAAAAATATTTTCATTTGATATATCCCATTCCCAGACAATCACATTAAAACCCCTATCAACAAGAACAACATAATCATCATAGTAAGAAGCAGATAAATCCCTTATTTCTGAGAAAGTGGGTCTAAATAATTTTTCAAGTTTAATTCCTGTTGATACGTTCCAAATTTCTAACCATTTCTCATCTCCAATTTTCGATGTTGAAATAATAAAATTTTCGTCCTGACTCCACTCAACAAATTGATATGAGAATTTAAATAAATCATCTATGATTGTCCTAACATCAAAGCTATCCCAAGTGTCACGTTTATCAAGAATGTAAAGTGAATCCGACTTACTTTGAGTAGCAGTTGATATTACAATTGAATTTGAACTTTTAGAAATTGCTGCGTCTGTAATTTGTGTAGCACCAAAAGGCAAATCAAATTGATTTACAAAACTCAATGTCTTTAAATCTAATATTCTTACTTCATTTTCATTATATATTACCCCCACATCACTTCTAAAGCTGAACTCTATCTCTCCTCCAAAGCTACTGATGTTGGTAACATCTTGAGTAATAAGGTTTATTAGCTGAGTTCCACTAGAAGAGCTATATAATAATCTTACACCATCAGGTAGAAAGTTTAGATCACCATCGCCATTACTACCAAGATTGAATACATTTGCTATTTGACCTATTACACTATTGACTAAGTAAATTTTTCCACTTTCAGATAAAATTGCAAATACATTCCCAGCATTATTCCAACTAATTTTATTTACATCTAGTGAATCAATATTTAAACTGTATAGCTTTCTTCCAGCCATTTCACTCATTTGTTGAACTCTGACAAGGCACTCATTACTTTCAACATTAGGCGTATTCCACTCTATTGATCTGTCTAACTTCCCAGAATTGACCAGATTCCATGAAATACCAGAATTCGTTGAATATTCTATGATTTTAGTCTTTTCTTTAAGAGTACCTTTCCAAAATATTTTTTGCTTGCTACCCGATTTTATTACTTCTCCTCCATTTGGTTCTACAACATTTAAAACGTTATTTTGTGGTGGAGAATTTAAGCAGTTGCTGACTGTATAGAAATCTACATTAAGACAAGTACTAGAATTTATAGTAAATTGACAAAAATTATATTCTGCGTTAGTCCCTAGATATTCAATTTCTAATTCCATAACAGAATCTTTCTCGAGAACAAATGGAAATTGCTTACCAATTACTTTAGCCTCAAATTGGCTACATGCATTAATACCACTAACTTTATCAATACTAGAAACTTCAATATTGCTGTTAAGTGCTCTTAGTCTCATAGTAAATACATTTGGTACATTACAGTCAAAAAGTGCAAACTCTCCATTAATGAATTCAAACTGTGGTGGTTCAAAACCAGGTTTGTCGAATTTGAATTCTTTACTTACACCTGATGGCTTGTATTCTATTTTAGATTCTTTTCCTAAAAGACATCCATCAGTGAACCAAGATATTTTACAAGGGGAAGTACTTACAGCAATTTTTTTAATTGTGTTATAAACTTCAATTAGTTTATTTTTACTATCAATTTCTTCAAAATAAAGCCCACCAGTAGCATCAGTAACTTGTTTGATTTCATCAGGTAATGTAATTTCTAATGAAATGGCATATACAATAGCATTCATACTTTTAGCAAGAGATACAACTTCACCAACATTGAATTCAGTTGTTCCCACGCCATCCGTTAAAAAAACTATTATTGGTTGGTAGTCAGCTCTTCTTGCTACATCTAAGGCGCCAGCATATGGGTCAAGAAATGCAGTTCTAAAATTTGTTCCATCACGCAATTCTAATGTTTGAACAACATCTAAAAGGGTTTCTCTATTTATATTAAAATCTGAATAAAGTATTGCCTCATCGTCAAATGTAGTTATAGCTGTTTCTTCCCGTGTACTATCCATCTGAGTTATCCAAACACTTGATGCTTCTTTTATCCAATCAAATTTGGCTCCCCTCATAGAACTAGATACATCTAATGTTAAAACAGTA
>JBDQHL010000095.1:0-2880 GCA_040264895.1 Bacteroidota bacterium | reverse complement strand
TCATTTATTTAATGCCTTTTCACATTCACGTAATTAATGAGTTTTAAAAAAAACAATAAAAAAATGATAAATGCTAATAGCACTATTCAGAAGTCTTGACTCTTACTACCATATCAACATGAGCATCAATATAATCAAAGTAATTTGCTCTGTTATCACCTTTAAGTGCACTATATTCAGTAACAAAGATAAAATATGGAGTTTCTTTTATTTGCTCTGAAATTAGCTCTCCTACATCATCACCTACTTCAATTATGTGTTGCGCCGTTTTATAATACTCAGATATTTTAACGTCTGTAAACTCGCCTAATAAATATCTTTGACCAGGAATTCTAGCACCACCATCAGTAAATGTTGGAATTAGATAAAATGCTATTCTGTCAAACTCAATAGAGTCAATAGGTAAATTATCTGATGTCTTAATTTCGTTAATACTATAGTTAAAATGAAGTATTTCTGCATCTTCTATCTGATCTCTATTGTCATTATACTCAAGGTAATCCTCTAAGTTAACTACTTCAACTGAGCTATCCGGTACAGCTCTGTCATCAAAAACTGGATCAAAATTAATAGTTAATTGTAGTGCAACATCTGCTATATCAGTAACATCACAACTTTGAATTGTAAATAACACCGTTGTTGATATGAGTGCAAATAAAATATATTTGACTTTTTTCATAATATAAATCCTTTTATAAATTAATTTTCTGTATCTGAACTATTAGTCCATTCTTTAAATCTCAATCTTATTCCACCATTTAAGAACATCTGAGATGCATACCCTACATCTAGGTGAAATTCCATAATGCCATATTCATAAGCACCACCTACAGTGAACCTCCAATTAGTAAACGTTTCAATATCAAATGATATTGGTTTAAGTAATCTTACTTCTTCAAAAGGACTATTTTCAACTTCGCTTCGAGCTACTACGTGTGCTGCATATTGTGCTTGTAGCTCTGTTGGAACTTCGTTTATTTGCTTCAATTCGTTTGTACCATTAACATAGAACTCTTCTTGGTACCCATTTTGTCTGGCTACATTGAAGGTACCACCTAAATCTTCGAGTTGAATTCCAGTATAAACTGAAAGTCCGTCACCGAATCCTTTACTAAAGTGAACACCAGCCGCCCAAGAATTCATGTCAATAGATTCAGCCAATGTCATAAATTGATAAGAACCATGAATTGCTAGCGACATGTTATCTTCACTATCAAACATATCAAACCACTCATCAACTTGTTGGTTAGCAGATACAGCTAAGTGATTATACATTTCATCATCAATTGGAGCTCCTAAATATCTGAATCTTATTTCAGTCCTCGTTGGTAAGCCAAAAATGAATTGAATAGCAGGAAGCGAGGCCATAGTAGTTATGTTATTACCTTCATTATAAGCTATAGATTTATAAATACTATCTGCTGGATCTCCACCCGCTACAGGGGCAACAACATAAATGGCATTACTTTCACCACCGTAAATCGTTGGTTGTTCGATTGTTCTACTTATATTTCTTATAACTTCACCATTTTTATAAATAGCGTTATCCATAATACTAGTATCCCCAAATGCAGCAGGAAGCATAGCATTATATGTGCCTTGGTTACCAGGGATTAAAGTAGAGGACAAGGATATATCTAAACCTATAGAGTAACTATCGTTGTAGTTCGCAACACTAAAAAGGTTTGACTGTGCACCTTGACCAATTGTTGTAAATAACGGTTTGGTGTATCCTTTGAAATTTTCAGAATTAAAACCACTAAAATCAGAGGATATTTCAAACATACCATTCTCGTTAAATTCAGCTTTAACATTACCCTGTGTCAGAAAAGCTAGAGCAGCTCCTAAAAAAAATATTTTAATTAACTTCATAACTCCAAACTGTTGAATGTATAATATATTTAATTTACGAAAAATTTATTTTTCAGCAAACTCAATCATATTCTTTTCTTTAGAATTCCTAAAAGCATATACAAATAACTGATTTGTGTTACTTAATTCAACTTCTCCTTCTAATTTTACTGAGATTAAAGCAGTAGCTGTTTTTGATTTGTATACATCATTAGCATTCAAAACCAATTCAATGTCATTAGAACTAAAATTAGAAATCGCTGTTATACCACCTTTTACTGTGATGTCAAATTTTCTCGGGCTTATATCATAACTTTCTGCTTTTCCATTGATTAGCTTAATAGGTATATCGTGAAACGTTTTATAGGCGATTTGTTCCAATTCACCTAATACAAAAACATTGTTTCTTGATTTCTTAATTATTGAATTCATAGTGTCTTTTAGTTGAACTTTGATTCTGAACTTATTAGAAACATCTTCTATTGTAGAATAACTTGTTTCCCAACCTTCTATCTTACTAACAATATTATTGTTACCTTTTATTCTGATTTTTTCAGGTTCGACATTAGGACCATCTACCAAAATGAACCCTTTTTTGGGGATTATTTCTACTTTAGGTATTACTGTTACAAAGTATTCACCACTAACACCAGTTCTAAACTCTACATTATCAGGCAAAACATCTATAGATTCTAAATTTCCAACATAGCGTACTGATTTTAAAATCTGTTGTCTACCAATTTCGAAATTATCTTTGTCTATATTCTGCTTTGATAAATCTAATATTATTTCTTTGGAAGTGTTAAAAAATAGTAGATTAAATATATCCCATCCTTTACCTTTTACTTCTACTTCAAGTGAGTTTGGTATTGGGTTTTCTATTGCTCTGTTATTAGGTACAATAACATTCAGTGGCACCCTTACAAAAGTTACATATTCATTATTTAGAGTAGTATATATCCAAAGAGTAGTTGCAAGTACTATAGCACCAACTATAGATTTTCTAATCTTGATTCTTTTATCTTTAAG
>JBDQHL010000094.1:0-3186 GCA_040264895.1 Bacteroidota bacterium | reverse complement strand
TTTTCAATTAATTCTAGTTTTATTTCAGCAGTGGATTCCAATATTTCTTCTCCAATATATGAATCAACCAAATCTGGGTCAAGTTCACCTAATTTTAGAGTAATAGTCACCAGCTCAGATGCTGAATTATTTAAGTCAATCTCACTCTCTAGTAATTCACAAGAGTTAATTGCAATAATCAAAATAAATATTAAAAAAATTCTCAAAATCTATAATTCACAGTTAATTAATGTTTTACCAATTTGTTTACCTTCAAGTATAGAATCTATTTCAGATTGTATATCATAAAGACTAATTTCTTTTACCATCTCATTCAGACAATCTGGTTTCCAATCCGATGCCAATTTCCCCCAAAGTTCTTTTTTTATTTCAATCCCTCTTTCTGCAGAATCAATCCCTAAAACAGAAACTCCTCTTTGTAAAAAAGGAAATACATTTAGTTTTAGCTCTGGTGACTCTACTAGACCTACAACACAAATGGAACCATGATGATTTGTTGACCTTATAACAGTTGAAAGCGTATTTCCACCAACTGTATCTATAGCTCCTTCCCACCTTTTCTTTAAAAGTGGCTTACCAGTTGTGTCATACACATCATTTCTATGAATTACATCTGTTGCACCTATAGATTTTAAAAAATCAGATTTATGTAACTTACCAGTAGAAGCAATTACTTCAAATCCAATTTTGCCTAAGATTGCAACAGACATAGAGCCCACTCCTCCAGTTGCTCCGGTAACTAATATTCTGCTATCATTTGGTTTCAAGTTATGCTTAATTAATTGGTCTATACAAATTGCTGCAGTGATACCAGCTGTTCCATAAATCATAGATTCACGCAAGGAGAGTGAATCCTCTAATTTAACGACCCAATCTTTTGGAACTGAAATATATTCAGAATAACCACCACTTGTATTCATACCAAGGTCGTGACCTGTTACAAGTACTTTATCCCCAACAGAGAATTCATTTGTGTTGCTTTCTTCTACAATACCTGCAGCATCTACTCCAGGAGTATGTGGATACTCTCTAGTTATACCCTTATGACCTCTCGCAATTAAAGCATCTTTATAATTTAAAGATGACCATTTTACTCTGATTAGTACATCGTTTTTATGTAGCTCATCCAAAGGTAGCTCTTTAAAACTACTATGATAATTATTTGGAGATAATTCTTCTGTTACAAAAGCTTTATATAGCATAATTATTGTACCTTTCCTAATTCATTCAATGCTTTTTGTGCTTGGTTTAACAATGGATCAGGTGATATTTCACTCCCAGTTGCTTCTTTCATCCATGAATTAGGTAAAAGCCTTCCAATCTTAGACATTCTTTCAAACTCAGTACCTAAATTCTTGTCTTTTATATATTCTTCAATTTGAAATTCTATCAAATGGCCTATTGGGTAGGCAGATAAATAAAGCGGATATGAAATCATATGAGAATAAATTCCGAGAATATTACTATTTTCTACACCAATCACAGGTACATAATATTTATTCCAAACATCTTTAGCTATTTCATTTACTGCGTTTTTTAATTCTTCTGAATTAGTATTAGGATTTTCATATAGCCATTTCCATGTTTTTTGATCTACTAAAGAAGCTCCCATAATTTCATATGTTGACCAAAGATTATCCAATGCATATAAATAAGAGGAGTTTTTATCTTTTGATTCCATTCCAAGAAGCTTTAAGTCCCTCATTTGAAAAACGAAAGCTAAGGCCTCAGTAAATGCAGTATTTGGTACACCATTTAGCATATAATAATCTACATCATATAATGAGAGTACCTGTTCTACATTGTGTCCAAATTCATGGACTGCAATATTATATCCTTTATAATCCATTCCATCTGAGGCTATTCTAGTTCTGAGTCTTGCTGAAACACCCTTCATTTCTGCCCCCCAAGCATGTCCTGCTCCACGAGATGGGTCTACCTCTACTTTATCAACTATATAATTAGCTCTTACATCATCCCACCCTAGCTTTTTAAGGATTATTGCTAGGTCTTCTTTTACTGAATTAGCATCTGGATACTTTTTCTTTGTGATTCTATTTAATTGTTCTTCATTAATAGAGCTTCTAGATTTGAATCCATCATACCATATATCATAAGGTTGTAAGTCTCTACCTAAACGTTGTTTTATAAATTCACCAGCTTTCTTTATAACTGGAGAGCTAACAAAATCTGTAAATAGTTTTTCCACTTCATCTATTGACATCTCCATTTCGCCTGAAAACTTTCTATCTATATATGTAGGCATTTCAGGAGAATATTCATCAATAATTTTCATTACCTTAAATTGCTCTAATATCTTAGAATATCGTGTATTTGGTTCACTCTCATATTCTATTTCTTTTCCATCTTGGTATAAGGCATTTGTAATTGGGTTCCATTGATATTCACTACTATTGATAAATTGTTTCGGAATTTCTTGATTAATTATTCTCTGCATAATCGCATAGATTAAATATTGTTTATCTTTTCCCGTCTCTTCATTAGCATATTGTGATTTGAGCTCATCTCTTAGATTCCAATGACTTATTAGTTTCATATCATCAGGAAAATATGTTACACCATTTTCATCAATTATATTACCCATATAAATGTAGTATTCATAAATATAAGCGTCTGCTTCAGAGTTAACTTTCGAAAATCTTTGTATTAACTTAGCAGGAATTCTAGATGTAAATCTATCTCCCATTCTTGCAAAAGCCCAGTCTTTTCTCTCCCAACGCTGTGAAAATTTTCTTTTTTCTTCTAGTGAGTAAAATGGGAAGTTTAAAATTGTAGTGAACGCAATTTTATTGTCGTACAAATCTTGCTCTAAGTGAGCTGATGGATTATAACTGTCAAACATTCTATCGATACGAGTAATATCGGCCCAATCAAGTGCAACTGGCATTTTTAAATCAAGCATCATTTTGTTAAAATGACCATTCATTATCCCATAATTTCTCTGTAGTCTGTAGAACAAAGTATCTAAATCATTTCCTACTTTCAAAAAATTGGCTTCAATAAAATCTTCTAACTCACTTAAACTACCATCATCAGTATTCCACAGCAATTCAACTTGGTTAACTCCTTTATTAAACCTTTCTAAATCATTTCCAGTTATATTGTTACTTTTTATGAATTCACTCTTAAACTCATCTAAAGTTTTACTTTGTTTAGTAGCTTGAT
>JBDQHL010000093.1:0-3318 GCA_040264895.1 Bacteroidota bacterium | reverse complement strand
CGTAGGGCTTATCCTATTGAATGGGTTTGCACTAGGTGCTGCCAGTGGGAATGGTAACTTCCTAAGTAGTTCCAAAGTTACTGGGTGGTTGGGTATCCTCATGGCTACGGTGTCTTTGCCTGCAGTAATCAAATCTGGTATAGTATCCTTCTTCGGCAATACCAAAGTGAGTGAACCCGGCCAAAATGCTTTTGCCAACTGTCTTGCCTTATCTGGGAGGTAACTAGCAATCTCGCTCACTTGATCCACCGAGTGCAGGTGCACAATCAGTGGGTTGAACAGCGGCCTTTGCTTCACTTCGAATATCTTTCTGATAGCCGATTCCCTATATATATTACCAGCCAAACCATAGACTGTCTCCGTTGGGATAGCCACTAGGTCATCTCGCTGCAATATCTCAGCTGCTTTGTCTATATTATCAGAAATGATAGTCATTATTCTAATGTTAGTTAATTACTAAGTGTGCAAGTTAGCAAAGATTTGTAAGATTTTTCAATCATAACTTGCTAAGGAGTTGCTCAATAAAAAAGCCAGAAAGAGTATATCTCCATCTGGCTTAATTTAATTCTTATTGATTTTTTTATCAGTCTTTCATTTTAAGTCTGACTATTCTACCAGGCGACTGAGTAGCGGCGTACATATAGCCATCGTCTGACATCTGTACATCACGGAAACGTGCATAGCCCTCTAAGCTTCTCACAGTCTGAGTTACTTTGTAGTCCTTCACAATTATTCTGTGTAAGTGTGACCCTGCTAATGTTGCAATTAGTATGTCCATTTCGTCAGTTTCTTCATTATAATTAATAAGCTCCATACCGCAAGGTGCAATAGATGGCACCCAGTAAGTAATTGGATCTTTGTAGCCCGGGATTGAAGTTTTATCAGTAATTGGAGTTCCATTGTAATTGATACCAAAGGTAGCCAATGGCCAAGCGTAGTTTTCGCCTGCTTCTATTAGGTTGAGCTCATCACCACCACGTGGTCCATGTTCTATTGCCCATATCTCATCTTTCTCACTAAGGTAAAACATACCTTGTATATTTCTATTACCCATAGTGTATATTTCTGGGAGTGCACCAGGTGCATCTAAATAAGGGTTGTCAGTTGGGACACTGCCGTCTTCGTTTATTCTTAGCACTCCACCATTGTGCATTGTGCTATCTTGCGCTGTGTTCTGGCTTCCCCTGTCACCAATGGTGAAGTAAACCTTGTTCTCATTATCAAAGACTACCCTAGAACCAAAGTGCTGACCAGCCTCAGATAGTGGACTACCGCGGAAAATCTCTTCGAAGTTCTCTAGCATATTTCCATTCAGTACACCACGCCCAACTGCAGTTGTGTAGCCGCCATTTCCACTAACGGTATATGCCAAATATACCATATTGTTTTGGTCATAATTAGGGTGTAAAGTTACATCGAGCAAACCACCTTGACCATAAGGTCTGACATCTGGCAGTCCTGTTATCCCAGTAGTTTGTTCATTAGATATTGAGTGCCTGTATAACTTACCGTCTTTCTCAGTGAAGATAATATTATCATTGTCAATGAAATCCAAGCTCCAAGGATTTGACAAGCCGTCAACTATAACCTCATCAACTTCTAGTTCGCCAAATGGATATCTATTTTGTAACATCTCTTCTTCAAACTCAATTGAGTTTATTTCAGCTAAGGCAAATTCTTCTATACCGTTCAACCCTGAGAAAATAATCTTTTTATCAGCGAAAGTTATATCCGAATCTGAGTTCAACCTCACTTCGGCCATAGAATCTGAGTAGCTTACTTTGGCTATAGTTGTATACTCCAAATCGAAAGATATGTCAGTTATTTCTTCTACCGAATACTCATTTACCGAATCGTCAGTACCGATGATTTGCACCTTATGTTGTGAAAACAAATCGCATGACGTAAGTAATATTAAAATTAAGATTATTGATTTCATATTCATTCTAATTTTTGATGATTTTATAGTTATAATATTGGTTATTTATCACTAGCGTAAGGAAGTAGTTGCCAGAAGCAAACTGACTAACATCAATTTGATTTTGGTCAAATTGCGATAGCAAGATATTACCTGACATATCACTAACTATTATTTCATATCTGTTGATATCACCCATATCTAACTGCAAAACATTCTGTACTGGATTTGGATATATTTTTATATCATTTTCTAATATTTCAACTGATGTTAGTGGGGTAACAGTTACATTTATATCATCACTTCTGTTGCCATCTTCCGTTTCTGTAGTTATAGTAGCGCTGCCTTCTGCTACTGCCGTTATTAACCCAAACTCATTTACTGTAGCTACACTGCTATTGCTCGAAGTCCAGGTAACGTTTTTATTAGTAGCATCTTCGGGCACTATATTATATTCAACTTGGTGTACGCTTCCAGCCATTAGGGATATCTCAGTATTTGCAAGTGTGATTGACTGTACGCTAACCACATCTTTGGCTATCTTCATCTCTTTGATTGAAATGATTTCATAGCTATCGGATTCGCCACCAGATGTATTCACCGTCAGCTGGCTTTGTGCAAAGCAGACCGAAGTGCTAGCTAAGATTATTATAAAGAAAGTATAAATTTTGCTCATTTAATCTCCATATTTATAACTAATTGTTCGACTTCTTGTACTAATAATAACATATAAATATGATAAAAATTACATATATTAAGCAGTAAGTTTAGTCCAAATTTTAAGACTTAATATGAAATCTATTATTTTAAATATTACTTTACTTTCTATAATAGTTTGCTTGAATCATAAAAACATTCAGGCAGATTCCCTCAATTCAGTTCGAGATTCACTCATTAAACAATTAGAGATAGCAGAAGAAGACACTAATAAAGTAAATTTACTATCACACCTGTCACTTATTTACATAAGAATTAATGCTAATGAGGGACTAAACTATGCAAAACAATCACTTGAACTTAGTAATAGATTAAGTTGGAAAAATGGAAAAGCCCTTTCATATAAATCATTAGGTGAAAACTATAGGCACCTTAGGAATATTGATTCAGCTCTTATTAATCTCACTAAGTCACTCAAAATGTTCGAAGATATTGGTATAGAATGGCAAGTTGGTGCTCTGTCTAGCAATATTGGAATGATATATTTGGATCAATCGAATTTCCCAAAAGCAAAAAATTATTTAGAAAGTAATAACTTTAAATTTACATTGAGTAACTGAACATTTTGGAAAAAAGAAGATATTGAACATTTGATAAAAGAATTATCTATAAATATTATTGATTGACAACTTTATCAATTCTCCTCTTTATAAAGAGGGGTGGCACACAAAGTGAGACGGGGT
>JBDQHL010000092.1:0-3819 GCA_040264895.1 Bacteroidota bacterium | reverse complement strand
TATATTAATTAATAACAAAGTTCTGGTTTTGCTAAAAAAATCGAAAATTTTATATTTGTTATCGGTGTAAAGCCAATATTAAAAAAAAGCAATTTTGTTACATATTTTGCATTAAGAGATTAGATGAGTACACAACAAGTTAGGTTTAACCCTAGAAACAACCCTGAGTTTGTCAAGGAACTAAGAATGAGGGTTAATTCATATTTCAAAGATAAAGGCATTTCAAAATATGCCAATTCTGAAATGAAAGTCAAGACTATAGCTTTGGTTTCACTTTATTTTATACCATTTATTCTAATGTTGACTGGTGTAGTTACTGGTTTCTGGCCAATTATGGCTATGTGGATACTTATGAGTTTAGGTATGTCTGGTATTGGTTTGTCAGTTATGCACGATGCAAACCATGGGGCATATTCACAAAATCCAAAAGTGAACAAAGTGCTTGGTTATTTAGTAAATTTCTTAGGTGCCTACCATGTAAACTGGAAAATTCAGCACAATGTATTACATCATTCATATACAAACGTAGAAGGCCACGATGACGACATAGAAAACGCTCTAATGAGATTTTCTCCTAGTCAACAACGAAGAGTACTTAATAGATTTCAGGCGTACTATGCACCATTCCTTTATGGCTTGTTGACTATAAACTGGTTGGTATTAAAGGACTTCAAGCAAGTAATAAAGTATAACCAAGAAAATTTACTAAAAGCACAAAAGCTGACATTTCCTAAAGCAATGACTGAAGTAATCGTAAATAAGATATGGTATGTCGCACTGACTTTAGTTCTACCAATGATCGTAGTTGACTTAGCTTGGTGGCAAATTTTGATTGGTTTCTTGACTATGCACTTCATTTCTGGAGTTATACTTTCATTCATTTTCCAATTAGCTCACGTTATAGAGGAAACAGAATTTTTTGAAGCAGATGATACTGGTAGCATTGAAAATAACTGGGCAGTTCATCAATTGATGACTACAGCTAACTTTGCACGTAAAAACAAGATACTTTCTTGGTATGTAGGTGGGCTTAACTATCAGGTAGAACACCACCTTTTCCCAAATATATGTCACGTTCATTATCGTGAAATATCGAAAGTAATTAAGAAAACTGCTGAAGAATATGGAGTTCCTTATTACGAGCACAGGACATTCTTTGGAGCGGTCAGAAGTCATTTTGCTCTACTTAATCAACTTGGTACCGGCTCTTACGACAAGAAAATAGCTGCTTAATTTGTACTAAACTAATTGTTAATTGAATTCTTTGTGGAACTTATCTATTCAATTCTCTTTTTAGTCTTTCAAAATTATATACCGCTACACCATTTTCATTTAGGACAATTTCACCATGTAAATCAGGAACTAATTTTTCTAAAACTTGTTCAATCTCATTTATATTGATTGTTTACATTAATTTTTGAAACTAATCTTTCAATAGTTATTGGTCCACCTTTAGTTGAAACAATCTCACCAACCAAAATTTTACGTACTACATTTTTGCTGCGTTGTCCTTGCTTTTTCTTAACATCAAAAAAGCGAAGTAATGGTATAGCAAAGAATAGAATAGAGAAGATCAGTGGGAACCAGCCCAATGCAAATACTAATAGCGCTGAGTTTAAATGTACTCCTTGAGTGATAACAGCAACAGACATCATTAGGTTAAATAGATTCATAAATCCAATAGCAAAATTACGCCCACCAGAGTTGCCAGTCATCTCGTAAGGTGGCTCTACTTCATCTACATAATATTCAATTCTTCCACCTTTTAGCTCAGAGCTGATCATACTCAAATCACGGAAGTCTGCAACAGCAGTCCCATTATTAGTGATATCTATATCACCACGAAACTTTGAAGCATATTCTGCCAAGCGACTATCAGCTTCGTCATAATCTACGCCAGATAGATTTATAATATCAGCAGAGGTGATTTTTTCAGACTTATCTCTTATATAAGTTGCTACCTCTTTAGTGTCATTTAGTGGGTCGAACTCTGGTCTTTCTGGGCCAAATACGAAATCATAAACACTCTGGATAAACTTCTTTCCTTTGTGTTGAGGCTTTTCGTAGTATCGGTAATGCATATTGTCTCGATCTGTAGCTGTTTTGTAGTGTTTATTAATTGCAGCGAATCTCATCCCATGGAAAATAGCCGAGAAGATACCAGAAATCATTCTGCTGGAATTACTATTTTTTCTATCTCTTTCTCCACCTTGACTTGTGGCAACAATTATCAAAACAACAAATATCAGAGTATATACTATTAGTATAACACCAATTGCAACCTTATAAACTTTCTTAAAAATATCCCAAAGTACATCAAGAAAGGCATGCATTTTTTCTTGAAACGTCTTTTCCCCTCGCTTTTTCAAAGGAACATCGAAGTTATAGATCAGCCTTGCATTTTTCATATCGACTTCTACTTTACATTTGTAAAGTTCCATCAACCTAGCTAACGAATCTTCAACATCTTGAGTAGATTAACCAGTTGCGGCTGCTGCATCTTGAGGTGCAATTTTCCCACCACTTTGCTTAAGTATATTCTCCAATGCAGAGAGTACTTCATTTTTAGAATGTTCTGGGTTCATATTCTTTATTATTTCTCGTAATTTAGTATCTGTAAAATTAAAACTTATCTAACTTATATGAAAAACTTTCTGATAATAGGTGGTGGTCTTGCTGGGATAACTCTTGCACATCAATTGCAAGAGCGAAAGCTCAGCTTTACTCTTATTGACAACCAACCGAGATATAACTCCTCGAAAGTCGCTGCAGGGTTTTGGAATCCAGTAGTTTACAAACGACTAACCGAAAGTTATAATGCAGCGATATTACTCCCATACCTGAGAGAATTTTACGGAAAAATAGAACAAAAGTTGGATATCAAGTTTGTTGAAGAAGTAGGGCAATTGCGAATATTTGCAGATAAAGAAGAACGAAACAGATTCATAGACAAGGCTTTAGCATCTGAAATTAGTCAATATATAGATGAGAATATTATTGACTCATACGATGGAGTGAACTCTCCTTATGGTTTAGGTAAAGTCACTGCAACCGGTAAAATAGATACCATAATATACCTAGACAAATCAATTGAACACTTTGAAAATTCAGCTTCATTTTTTTCTTCAGACTTTAATTATGCTGATCTATCTTTTGATTCAAATTACGTTGAGTATATGAATGAAAAATTTGAAAGAATAGTTTTTTGTGAGGGATATAAAGCTAATAGCAATCCATACTTCCCTGACTTAAAATTAAGACCAACAAAAGGGGAGGCTTTGATTTTAGAAATATCAGAATTAAGTCAAGAGTACTCTATTACCAGAGGAGTAAGTTTAATTCCTATGGGGAATAGTAAATTTTGGCTTGGTAGTAATTACAGTTGGGATGATATAACAGAAAAGCCTACTAAACAAGCTAAAGTAGACTTGTTATCAAAATTAGAGAATTTCATAAATGTTGACTATGAAGTGATTGAACATAATGCAGGGATAAGGCCTGCATCTCATATCAGAAGACCAATTGTAGATCAGTCAAAAATCGAAGAAAAAGCATATATTCTTAACGGTTTTGGCACAAAAGGAGTTATGTACGCACCATACTACTCAGGTGAATTAATCAGAGATTTTTAAATTAATAAAAAACCCCTTGTATTATGACAATAAAAGGGGTTTCTATGTGGGCCCAGAGAGACTTGAACTCCCGACCAATGGATTATGAGTCCACTGCTCTAACCAACTGAGCTATGGGCCCTGGTTTTCTTTTTTTTCTTTCTACTTTTTACAGATTTTCAAATATAATAAGATTTAGTTTCCAATT
>JBDQHL010000091.1:0-3887 GCA_040264895.1 Bacteroidota bacterium | reverse complement strand
CAGTTTTTTAGTAAAGATCAATAATTTTATATTGCCACATATTATTCAAATAATTTCAAATTACTATGAAAAGTGTATTTTTGGTTTTGGTCAGTTTATTTTTGTTCACATCCAGTTGTTACTCTGAAGACTACAATCCTTATGAGGATAACATTAATCACTTTGAAATAGGGGTTAACGCTGGGTATAGTATAATAACACACGAAAAATCAATTTTTTGGGATAACTCGTTGAATTACGGCGCAGTCATTGCCTACAACATTGATGATAAAAATACGATAGAACTCAATGCAAATTACACAGAAATACTTCCTTTAGATGGCAACACTGACATAGAAAGACATTATAGATATAGAATATACCCTCTTACTTTTAATTATTATAGAAATGTAGGTGAAGTTAATAATGTTAATTTTTACTTTGGTGGTGGACTTTCCTATATATATGGTGAATATATAGTTGACGATTTTTTATATGAGAATAATAGAAGAAGTACTGCATTGAGAAGAATTTACTTAACAAATGGGTTTGGTATAGTACCTTCTATTAAGATTCGTTCTCCCTTTGGGAACTCTTTAGCTATTGATGTGCTTATAAATTACAACTTGATATTTATGGAATCTCGAAATAGTGCCGAGCTCTCACTGGACCACTTTAATGCTAAGCTAGGCTTGACTTATATGTTTTGATTATTTTGAGAATAACTTATCTTTTAAATATTTATTTAAAGATGTTTTCAGAACTACTAACTACAACTATTGGCATACAAAATAAGACTTGATAAGACTTGATCAGAATTATACAACTTTAAAAGATATGCACCACTTTCATATCCCATTAATTCAAATTCAATTTGTACGTTTTTACTATTTCCATTAATTACTCTTGTTTCTTTAGTTGAATAGGAATATATCTCAGGTTGAATAAAATCTGCAACATATTTAAATTCTAAATCTTGGAGTAAATGCTCCCCAATTCTTGCCTTTTCTAACTTTAATTTATAATATGCTGGATTAAACAAATTAAAAGTTATTTTATCACCTTTAAATAAAATATTGGGATAGCCTATAATATCATAATCTGGGACTTCTTCGCAAGGAAGTCCTACCTTATCAGGGATTCCAATTGTATCTCCTATTTTTCCGTTATTGTCTATTATAACCATACCTTCAATTATAGGTATTTCCTCGCTACAACTTACAAACAAAATAATGAACAAAATAAAAAATGGGTATCTCATTTATATTCCTTTAAATTTAGTATTTATTTATCAACCTAGCTACCACAATATAGTATAAAGTTAGTGTTTATTAGAATTTTTTAAAATATTCTTAACACAAAAAACCCATTCAGAAATTTTCTAAATGGGCTTGTAACTATTTACTTCTACTTTTAAATAGATTGCCACGTCCACCTCGGTTACCCTCGGTGTTCCTCGCAATGACTTTTTTCAATCTAAAATACATTGAAACTATTTGGCTCTGGTGTTCCTGATGAATAGTCATAAAAACCGTTTCCTGATTTTCTACCATAATTACCAGAAGCAACTACTTTTTTCAGTAGTGGGCATGGTCTATATTTAGGGTCTGCCAAGTCATTGTGCAACACTTCAAGTATAGCAAGGCAAGTATCTAATCCGATAAAATCAGCTAATAGCAATGGCCCCATTGGATGTGCAAAACCCAGCTTTGCAACTGTATCTATACCGTCAACTGTTCCTACGCCTTCCATAAGTGCGAAACAAGCTTCGTTTATAAATGGTAATAATATCCTGTTAGCAATAAATCCAGGATAATCATTAGCCAAAACAGGAATTTTATTTATATCTTCTGTTAGTGCGTGAATGGCAATGTAAACTTCATCGCTAGTTGCAAGTCCTCGAATTAACTCAACTAATTTCATTACTGGAACTGGGTTCATAAAGTGCATACCGACAACTTTATCAGGTCTTTTAGTAGCCGCTGCTATTTCAGTAATAGAAATAGTAGATGTGTTTGAAGCTAATATTGCATCAGAATTTATGATATTATCTAAGTTTTCAAAAATCTTGAATTTCAAGTCCTTATTTTCAGTAACTGCTTCAATTACCAACTGAACATCTTTCCCATCTTCTTGATTAGTAGTACCAGTTATTCGAGATAAAGTCTCGTTCTTATCATCCTCACTTATCTTTTCTTTAGATACCATTCTTGACAAATTCTTGTTGATTGTTGCCAACCCTTTGTCTAATCCATCTTGGTAAATATCACATAGGATTACACTATATCCTTTTTGTGCTAATACGTGTGCAATACCATTGCCCATTTGTCCAGCACCTAATACCATTATATCTTTAATGTTCATCTATTCTACCTTTATATTTAAATTCTATAAATTATTTCTTTTCTAATTGACATATGCTATACACAACAATTGAATCACCACGACCCATAGAGTCTTGTTTTTCATTTGTTGTAGCTTTTATATTTACTCTTTTTTCGTCTAAGTCTAATAGACTTGCTACCGATTTTCTTATTGCTTCCTTAACTGGAGATAGTTTTGGCTTTTCTAATACAATCGTATTGTCTGTGTTAACCAAAGTAAGTCCATTTTTTTTCATTAAGTCAAATGTGTAATTGAGAATATCTTTGCTATCTATATTCTTGTTCTTTGGGTCAGTATCCGGGAAATGTTCCCCTATATCTCCCTCACCCATTGCACCTAGTATTGCATCAACTATTGAATGAAGCAATACATCGCCGTCACTATGTGCAAGTGTACCTATTGGTGAGTCGATCTCTACCCCACCCAATATTAGTGATTCACCTTCAACCAATTTGTGCAAATCATATCCAAAACCAATCATTTTGTTATTTTAGTTTTATAATAAAATACAATTTAAAAAATATGTTCGATTTAGATACAAATGTAGAAACTGTATCACAGCTAACGCAGAAAATAAAAGGAAAACTAGAGACTGATTTTTCAAACATTAAAGTCTCTGGTGAAATATCTAATTTTACAGCAGCATCATCAGGTCATAAGTATTTCACCTTAAAAGATGATAAAGCTCAAATTTCTTGTGTTATGTGGCGATCAACTCGTTCTTCGTTCCCACTTCAGAATGGTAATAAAATAGAAATTAGTGGTTCTATTTCAGTTTATCCTCCAAGAGGTAGTTACCAATTAGTAGTCTCTAGTGTTAGAGAAAAAGGACTAGGTGATTTGCACTTAGCTTATGAAAAACTAAAACAAGAATTATTAGAATTAGGCTATTTTGATTCAAATACAAAAAAACAATGGAATATTATACCACAAAAAATTGGTGTGTCGACCTCTGCTACTGGTGCTGCAGTAAAAGATATTTTGTCTACATTAGAAAGAAGAGCACCATTTGCAGAAGTTTATTTTTATCCTGTTTTGGTTCAAGGTGATGGCTCTGAAAATAAAATTGCCAATGCAATTGATGAAATGGACAAACTAGATTTAGATGTAATAATAATTGGAAGAGGCGGTGGCTCTATTGAAGATTTGTGGTCATACAACACTAAGGTTGTAGCTGATTCTATATATAAAGCAAAAACTCCAATTGTAGCAGGTGTAGGCCATGAAACTGACATAACAATAGCAGATTTAGTTGCTGATCATAGAGCACCAACCCCAACAGGAGCAGCAGAGATTGTGTCTGTAAATACAATTGATGTAATAAGACAGACTTTGGATGAAAATAACAGCCAACTTAAAAATATAATCCTAGATTCGTTAAATGACAAAGAAAACAACTTGACTTCTATAATTGATAAAATAAAGCGAACGGGAATAAATAATAAATTGGATAGGTATGAAACAGCTGTAAATAATATTGAATTGAATTTGAAGAAGCATATAGATAATGAACTATTTAACTT
>JBDQHL010000090.1:0-3988 GCA_040264895.1 Bacteroidota bacterium | reverse complement strand
AAGTCTTCTTTTTTCACAAACAGGTTTAGATAAAAAACCTTCAAATCAACAACATGCTTTTTCTCCTAATGATTTGCTTTCACTAAGAAGAATAAGTGATATGCAACTGTCACCAGATGACAAATTTTTACTTTTTGGAATGAAATCACCTAACTTAAAAACAAACACATCAGAAAATAATCTCTTTATAATTAGTATAGATGGGAAAGTGATGACTCAAATAACTGATACAGATGATTCTGAATACAACGCGAGATGGTCAAAAGATGGAAAAGAAATATATTATATTTCAACTGAATTAGGTGCACCTCAAATCTTTAAATACAATTTGAATACAAAAAAATCAAAAGCTATTACTTCTGTAGTAAAAGGAGTTTCAAATATGGAACTCACCCCTATAAATGATAAGATACTATTCACTTCTGAAGTTAAAGTACGAAAAGATTTAGAGAAAATATACAACAAATATACTAGCTTCAATGCAATGAAGTTCAACTATCTACCTATAAGACATTGGGATACTTGGGAAGATAATATGGCATCTCACGTATTTTATTTAGATACAAAGTCTGGTAAAATAACAGACATAATGGAAGGGCAAATACATGATAGTCCATTACTTCCTTTTGGAGGAGGAGAAGAGATTGCCTGGTCGCCTAGTGGTAATGAAATCGCTTACACTAGTAAAAAAGTAAACAACATGGCTAGGAGTACTAACTCTGATATTTATATTTATGATTTAAAATCTAAAAAGACTAGCAATATCACTAAAGGTATGGTAGGTTATGACAAAGCACCGTTATACTCACCTGACGGTAATTGGATAGCTTTCCATAGTCAAGAAAGACCTGGATTTGAAGCTGATAAAATAAGATTAATGCTTTATAATAGAAATACAGGTGAAATTAAAGAAATGCTTAACCAATTAGACCAGTGGATTGGAAGTTTAGTTTGGTCAAATGATTCTGAAACTATCTATTTTGAGTCAGGTGTAAAGGGTAGAGTTCATTTATATAGTCTTGATTTAGAAAATAATACATATAAAAAACTAACTAATGATAAAACAAATGATAATGGTGGACTAGCAATATCTAATGATGGAATGAAACTATTTTTTGGCAGAACTAGTATAACTTACCCAACTGATTATTATTCATTAGAATTAAAAAATAAGCAAATAGAAAGAGTTACCTCTGTTAATGATGATTTGTTGTCTGATATAAAAGATATCAAAATAGAAGAAAGAATGATAGAAAGTACAGATGGTAAAAAAGTTCATACTTGGGTTTTATATCCACCTGATTTTGATGAGAATAAACAATACCCTATGCTTACATATTGCCAAGGAGGACCACAAGGAACAATTAGTAATTACTTTAGTTATAGATGGAATTTATATCTAATGGCTTCACAAGGGTATGTTGTTTGTGCTCCAAATAGACGGGGTATGCCTGGCTTTGGCCAAGAATGGAATGACCAAATAAGTGGCGATTGGAATGGGCAAGCAATGGATGATATACTTGCAGCTACAGATAATGTTATGTCAGAAGATTATGTTGATAATGAAAATGTTGGGGCAGTAGGTGCTAGTTTTGGAGGTTACACTGTATTTTGGATGCAAGGAAATGATAATGGGAGGTTTAACGCTTTTATATCACATTGTGGAGTATTCAATCTAACTAGTATGTATGGCGTAACTGAAGAGCTATTTTTTCCTGATTGGGAATTCGGTGGACCTTATTGGGAGGATGATAATAAAGAGTTTTATGAAGACCAATCACCCCACAATTATGTAGAAAATTGGGATACTCCAATGCTTGTTATTACTGGTATGAAAGACTTTAGAGTTCCATATACTCAAAGTCTCGAAGCCTATACAGCTGCTCAATTACATGGAATAGATACGGAATTATTAGTATTCCCAGATGAAAATCACTGGGTTCTTAGTTTGCAAAATGCTTATGTGTGGCAATCAGAATTTTTTAAATTTCTTGATAAACACTTGAAAAATTAATTATCTGTAATAAATATAAATTAGATAAGATACATAGCATAATAAATAGATCACTCCATCTCTTTTCGAGATGGAGTATTTTTTTCCGTAAGTCATAGATAGCAACAACATTATACTTGCAAATGCAGTAACTAAAATATCTATATTGCTTTCTAAAGTGAATGTTAATTCTTTAATCGTGGCACTAACACCTAATATCCAAAGTAAATTAAAAATATTCGACCCTACTATATTACCTACTGCTATATCAGAATTTCCTTTCTTTGCTGCATTTACTGAAGTAACAAGCTCTGGTAGGGATGTTCCCAAAGAGACGACAGTCAACCCAACAAAACTTTCAGAAAGATCAAAATGAGTAGCGAATTCCAAAGCACCATCTACTACCCACTTTCCTCCAAAAAACAAACCAAGCATACCAACAATTATATAAATAATAGACTTACCTTTAGACAATCCTAATTCTACATCTTCAACTATATCATCATCTTCTTTGGATAGAATGAATATGTAACCAAGAAAAAGTACAAAGAAAGTGAGTAATATTATTCCTTCTATTTGAGATAGCAATAACCCCGGAACTTTATCAAAAATATCTATGTTAGCTAGGAATCCAACTAGAAATACTGCTAATAGAGTAAATGGTATTTCTGAAAAGACAGTGCTTTTTTTCAATGGAAGATTACTAATAAGTGCCGTAATACCAAGAATCAGAAATATATTCGCAATATTACTTCCGAGTACATTTCCAACAGCTATATCTGAGCTTCCACTAAAACTAGCTAAGATATTAATAATAAGCTCTGGAGCAGAAGTACCAAAAGATACAATTGTAAGTCCAATAATTAGATTTGATATATTATACTTGGAAGCAATAGATGAAGACCCATCTACGAGGTAATCTGCACCTTTGATTAAAATCAAGAATCCTAATACAAATAGTATTGCTGTTATTATCATTATCTAACTTTGAGCGTTATGAATTTTAATTAAATCTGATACAAATTGTTCAGCTTTAGAAAGTGGTAATTGTGTAGCAGAATCGCTTTTTGCAGAAGGTGGGTCTGGATGTGTCTCAAAGAAAACACCATCGACACCTGTAGCCACAGCCGCCTTTGCCAAATGAAAAATATACTCAGGTCTACCGCCAGATACTTTACCAATAGATGGCTGTTGAAGAGAGTGAGTTGCATCATATACAACTTTATAATTAAAATCTTTCATTCTCACTAGTGATCTATAATCTACAACTAAGTCATTGTAACCAAAAAAAGTACCTCTTTCAGTTAACCAAATATTCTTATTACCAGTTGAAGCAACCTTATTTGCAGCTTTTTCCATATCATCAGGAGACATAAACTGACCTTTTTTGATATTAATTATTTTTCCAGTCTTCCCTGCTTCTATTAGTAAGTCTGTTTGACGAGCTAAGAATGCAGGAACTTGTAAACAATCAACATACTTCGCTGCCAACACTGCTTCTTT
Source organism: Bacteroidota bacterium (assembly GCA_040264895.1). Taxonomy (GTDB): domain Bacteria; phylum Bacteroidota; class Ignavibacteria; order Kapaibacteriales; family UBA2268; genus PGYR01. The sequence continues at coordinate 492 of JBDQHL010000090.1, read as the reverse complement.
TGGCAAGTGGAAATCAGTCAATGTATCAAAACCATATTTTTCTTTTACATCAGCCAAATACCCAAGAGCTAACTCATCACCAATACCTGTGAATGAATCCAAACTAGTCCTATTAGCTTTCTTGTAAGAAGCTTTAAAATATATTTTAACGTCATATTTTTCGGCTATAAATTTTAATTCTGATGCTGTTTCTAACAACATTTCCTTAGATTCAACTACACAAGGACCCGCAATAAAAAAAAGACTCATGAAACCGTTACAAGTTTATTTGATTAAAAAGAAATACGAAGAATTCAATATCGAACAAAGCGATTTAGTAATAATCATAGATATATTAAGAGCTTGTTCAACAATTGTAACCGCTCTTAACTCTGGGATTAAGGAAATAATTCCTTGCACCAATGTAAGTGAGGTTCAAAACTTAAAGTTCAAAGATAATGAAATTTTAACTGCTGGGGAAAGAAATGGTGAAAAATTACCACAGTTTGATTT
>JBDQHL010000089.1:0-3990 GCA_040264895.1 Bacteroidota bacterium | reverse complement strand
GAATTGGCTACCTAAGTGAAAAAAATGACAGAAATAATTAAATAAAACAATGTATTCTATGATAATTACTTAACTTGCGTTCTTTTTAAAACACAGATTACAGAAAATGATAAAAGATAATTTTAGAAATATTGCTATTATAGCTCACGTAGATCACGGAAAAACAACATTAGTAGATGCTATGTTAAAGTTTTCTGGTACTTACAGAGAAAATCAACACGTAGAAGAAAGAGTGATGGACTCAATGGACCAAGAAAAAGAACGTGGTATTACAATCTCTGCAAAAAATACTGCAGTTTACTACGAAGACAAAAAAATAAATATAATGGATACTCCTGGTCACGCAGATTTTGGTGGTGAAGTTGAAAGGAGTCTTTCTATTGTAGATGGTGCTATTTTACTTGTGGATTCATCAGAAGGTCCATTACCACAAACTAGATTTGTTGTAAAAAAAGCATTGAAAAGAGGATTGCCGATTATTCTTGTAATCAATAAAATTGATAGACCTGATGGTAGAATTAAGGAAGTAATAGATGAAGTATATGACTTGTTTATAGATGTTGATGCAACTGATGAACAAATTGATTTCCCTATACTTTACACAATTGGTAAAGATGGTATAGCTAAACATAACTTAGAAGATGATTCTCAAGACTTGAAGCCACTATTCGATACAATTATTAAAAAAATCCCTGGCCCAACGGCAGATGATACTAAAGAAACTCAATTCTTAGCGGCATCTTTGGACTATGATAATTATGTTGGACAAATTGCAATTGGTAGAGTTTGGAATGGTTTGATGGAACTAAATAAACAATATGCTATTTCTACAGAAGATGGAATAAAGCATAATATGAAGTTGTCATCTTTGTATTCATTCTCTGGTCTATCTAAAGCTCAAGTTGATAAAGTAGAAGCAGGTGATATAGTTGCAGTTGCTGGTATTGAAGATATTAAAATTGGCGATACTATAACAGACAACGAAAATCCAAAACCTTTGGACAGAATTGAAATAGATGAACCTACTGTAAGTATGATTTTCTATGTTAATAATAGTCCATTTGCAGGTACAGAGGGTAAGTTTGTTACCTCGCGTCACTTAAAAGCAAGATTGGATAAAGAAACTAAATTAAATGTTTCGCTTAAAGTAAGTGAAACTGAAAGAACTGATGCATTTGAAGTCAGTGGTAGAGGTGAATTACAATTAGGTGTATTAATTGAAACTATGCGCCGTGAAGGATATGAGCTTATGGTTTCTAAACCTAATGTAATTACTAAAACTATTGGTGGTAAAAAACATGAACCTTACGAACAAGTATTTGTAGACGTTCCAGATGAGCACGTAGGTATTGTGACGGAAAAGCTTCAATCTAGAAAAGGTCAACTTGTTAATATGATGGCACATGGTCATGGTAGAACTGACATTGAGTTCTTAGTTCCATCTCGTGGACTTATAGGTTATAGATCACAATTCCTTACAGACACAAAAGGTGCTGGGATAATCAATAACCTTTTTGATTCTTATAAAGAGTGGGCAGGCGATATTTCACAACGTTCTACTGGTGTTTTAGTAGCTGATAGAGCTGGTAAAACAACTGAATATGCATGTCTTGGAATGGAAGACAGAGGGATCTTGATTATTGGTATTGGGGTAAAAGTATATATGGGTATGGTAGTTGGTGAAAGAAACAAGCCAGGTGATTTGAATATCAATATTGTAAGAGAGAAGCAGTTAACAAATATGAGAGCTTCTGGGTCAGACAATACAGTTACTTTAAGACCACACAAACAACTTACGCTTGACTCATCTATAGAGTTTCTATCTGAAGATGAACTATTGGAAGTTACTCCTGAATCAATTAGAATTAGAAAAGCTGAACTTGATCCAAACAAGAGAAAAAGATCTCAAAAAGGATAAAGTGTTAAAAATTGCTAATAAAAAATCTCTACTCAAAAAGTAGAGATTTTTCATTTTTACGCGAAACAATAATATATTTACAATCGTAATCAACTGATTACATAATTATTTCATTTACAGGTAATTGATATGTCAGAAAATATACAAAATCAACCCCCGCAATCATCACCTAACTATCCTCCTAACTATAGGCCACTAAAGAAAACAAGATGGTGGATACCAGTTTCAATTATTGGAGGTATTTTCCTGTTATTTGTAATATTCATTATTGGAATATTTGCATTTATAGGTTCAAAGTTTGATGGCTTTGAAGGGTTTGAAGAAAAAGAAGTAACAATTGCTGAAAAAACAGTATTGACTATAGATTTGTCAAATGGTATTCCTGAGTACACAAATCAAGACCCATTTGCTATTTTTTCAGGTGGTAAAAAAGGACTATCATTCTATGATATCCTTAACTCTGTTGAAAGAGCAAAAGATGATGAAGATATAGAAGGTATATTTTTAAAGATAAATGGATCTGCAGGTAGAGCAAAATCAGAAGAGCTACAAGAAAAATTAGAAGACTTTAAAGAGTCTGGTAAATTTATCTATGGGTTTATTGAGGCTGGAAACGAAGGCACTTACTACAATACAGTAGTTGCTGATTCTATATTTATGCCTACGGAAGGACTTTTAGAATTTAATGGATTTGGAACCAGTGGAATGTTCATGACTGGATTCTTTAAAAAAATTGGTATTGATTATCATGTAGTTGGCTTTGAAGATTTTAAATCTGCTGCTGATTCTTACGACAAATATAAGTTTAGTGATTCATCAAGACATCAACTTGAAGTATTATTAAATCATGCTCAGGATAATTTTGTAGCTAAGGTTTCTGAATATAGAAATATACCTGAAGAAAAAATTATTGCAATGATGAACCAAGGTTTATTTACTGTTGATAGCATTTATAAGCATGGGTTAATTGATGGGATGATGACTAAAACACAAGTAGAAGATTTTATTAAATCTAGGGTTTATCCTGATGTTGATAAAGACAGCCTATATGATAAAGAAGTTGATTTCGTATCTATTGCTAAGTATAACAGAAAGAAACATAAGCACAAAGGCGAAGTAGACGAAGATAAGATGATAGCTATTATTAATAGTGTTGGACCTATTTACTCAGGAGGTAATGAAAAATCTTTGTTTGGTGGTAATGAAAAGGAAATTCGTTCAGCTGCTTTTGTTGAGCAAATCAGAGATGCTGCCTATGATGAAGATGTCGATGCAATAATACTAAGAATAGACTCACCAGGTGGTTCCGTAATTGCTTCCGATGAAATGTGGGTAGCTATACAAGAAGCTCGAGACAGAAAGCCAGTGATTGCTTCTATGAGTAATGTAGCAGCTTCTGGTGGTTATTACATGGCAATGGCCTGTGATAAGATAATAGCACACCCTTCTACTATTACAGGTTCAATAGGAGTTATTTTAGCTATTCCTAATTTTGAAGGTACATTAGATAAATTAGATATAACTGCTGATACAATTTCAACTACTAGATCTGCACAGTTTTTAAATCCAATGTTCGAATTTACTGATTCTGACAAAACAAAACTTTATTCTCTTGCTAAAACTATATATATGCGATTTTTAGAGAGGGTAGCTGAGTCGAGAGGGAAAACAGTAGAGGAGATAAGAGAAATAGCGAAAGGTAGAGTCTGGACAGGTGAAGATGCTAAGAAGCATGGATTAGTAGATGAACTTGGTGGGCTAGAATTTGCTATTGATTATGTCAAGGACTTAATCGAAGTAGAAGAAGACAAATTATGCTACATAACAAGTTATCCTAAACAAAAAGATGAATTAAAGGCATTTATGGAAGCTTTTGGTTTAGAAAACTCAGTAGAAGTATCAAATGAAACTTTTGCTGAGAGAATAAAGGGTGAGTTTAGTCCGACTGTTGAATCTTTATTATTAAATAAAGATTACTTACCGGAAAATATCCAAGATCAATTACAGTATTCATTATCTATGTATGAGATTTCTAAGAATGAGAAATTCTTAATGGCAATGCCATATATGCT
>JBDQHL010000088.1:0-4049 GCA_040264895.1 Bacteroidota bacterium | reverse complement strand
CTCATAAAGTTAAGAATAAATAGAATAGCAATAAAAAAACTTACTTATCAACAAGAACTCTAAAATTTCCTTTTGAAAATTGTATTAAACTAACTAACTTCGTAGATAATATTATAAACATTATTACGTAAAATAAAATATGCCAACAGAAAGCATACTATTAGAATATTTACCACTGGTTTTAATGCTAGCGGTAGGCGCATTCTTCGGATGGCAGTTCACAATACTTTCAGAGTGGTTGGGTGCCCGAAGAGATACAAGAGAAAAGCAGACTACTTACGAAAGTGGTATGATACCCTACGGTAGTGCACATGAACGTTTTTCAATCAAATTCTATTTGACTGCAGTCAGTTTTATAGTGTTTGATATAGAAGTTGTTTTTATCTACCCTTGGGCTGTACAGATTCGTGAACTTGGAATGCAAGGGTTCGTCGCTATGACAATTTTTATAGTAGTTTTACTAATTGGCTTGTTTTATGAGATTAAAAAAGGTGGTCTAAAATGGGACTAAGTTTTTCAAAAACAGTTGAAGAAAATGGCTTTCTAACTACAAGTGTAGAAGAGCTAATCAAATGGGGACAAAAAAATGCCCTTTGGCCTATGCCACTTGGTATTTCTTGCTGTGCTATCGAGATGATGGCTATGGGTGCTCCTAGGTTCGATGTTGCACGTTTTGGTATGGAAGTTATGCGTATGACTCCGAGACAAGCGGATGTGCTATTAGTTGCTGGTACAGTTACTAAAAAAATGTCTTGGGTAGTAAGAAGAATATATGACCAAATGCCTGATCCGAAGTGGGTTATCGCAATGGGTGTATGTGCTTCTTCAGGTGGTATGTTCCGTAGTTATTCAGTTTGTCAAGGTATAGACAAGTTTTTACCTGTAGATGCTTATGTCTCGGGTTGTCCTCCAAGACCAGAATCTGTAATCAGAGCTCTTATGTCAATTCAGGACAGAATAGATCAGAAATATAGACCTGCTATTGCAAACTTAGGTAAAAACATAAGTGATACACCTAGACAAGATTATTTTGATTCTAAGTTTTCAGGTGTTAAAGATCTTTATTCTTCGAATGATGATATTGCTCCAAGAGAAAAACACGGACTCGTGGTACCAAAGAAAGACTAATTAATCAGAATAATAAAAAACTTTTAACTATACCCAGCCAATTCGGTTGGGTGTTTTTTTTTAATATAGCGGCAAGTTCATTTAAATAATCAGATCCGTTTTATCTGACAAAAAAGATGTAAAAGACCTATCATTCTCATCATTCATAAAATCATCATTCAAATCAAAGCATAATAATTAAGATTTTTTTAGAAACATGTAACTATACATTAACTTCAATCTCTATTATCTAAGGGCGAAACAATAAAGCTTACAATTGCAAATTAGTTTACAGTAGCTAATAACTATATAGTATTGGTATCAGATTATTATTAAATTGTATCTAATTATTTTATTGGAGCAATTTATAATTATGAAAATATTTACGGTGCTCATTTTTCTTTTTTCTTCTGCAGTTTTACAATCGCAATATATGACCATGTCTACTCATTTTGGTTATGGCTTTACTCAGCAACAAATAAAAACAGAAATTGATGGAGATAATTACCCCACGTTGTTTAATCACAATCAATTTAACTTTAACTTACAAACACAATTCAACTTCAACGACTATTTGGCAGTAGGTGCTTATCTACGATATGACAATGGTAACAGAACTTTTTCAGGGGTACTTCGTGAAAATGAACTCCTAGTAATTAATAGCAAAGACAATGATTTTAATGAGCTTTGGTTGGGCCCTATTATAACTGGAACATATAAATCTGTGTTTGTATCTTTGGGTTATGGCTTGGCTGCAAATAGAGATGATGAATTCGTAAGTATTGAAAATGCAAACGAAGTAAGTGCTCCGCTCAACGCATCTTCTTTTGCTTGGTTTGCTCACTTAGGTGGCAAATTCGATCTTAGTTCTGAGTTCATGATGATTATAATGATGGAGTAAAGAGTAAGATATTATGACCAAATAGATGGCAGAAATATTAATTTTGACAATAAAATAGGAATGCAGAATATAACCCCAATGATTGGGTTTGAATATAATTTTGATATATAGTTATTCTAATTCTTCTTTCTTAGCAATTACCTCTATCAGATTTATAGTTGTATCGCTCAAGTTCTTAGCTGTATAAGTTATACTATCAGCATCTATTTTCTTCTCAATTTCTACTCCTTTTGGCGTAGTTTCAAATTCCTTGTATCTATACTGTTTCCCCTTTAAACTGAGTTGGTATTTTACACCCGGCTTCATTGGTCTTACTATTCTGTTGTTTACAAACTTTGCCCTATCAGTAGTGTCTGCAGGTAAAAATAAATAGCCCGGAATTTCAAGTTGATTCTTGTTTTCTTTCACACCCACTTTACTACTGTTTTTATTAAACCACATAGTTCCCACAAAGTCGAAGCCATTGCTTCCTTCTATATCCATACCAATATCAATATAATTTTCAAATTGTGGTTCTCTCATCACTGCAGAGTCTATATACCAGTGAGGGTTTCTCACTCCAGTGTGAAATGAAATGATATCTGGCATTTTATTCATAGTGTAAACTGGGTCACCTAACTCATGCCCTATGAATCCACCACCCATATCTCCAGGTTTATTTCTAGCAATATGATAGTCATTTAGTCCGAGCATGTCAAGTGAAGGAAACTTAGTCCAATAAGGAATAGACCCTGCTGCGTCTAGCGCAATCAAAGGCTGCTCATCTTCAAATTCAGCTAATAGTGCAATTGCTGCTGTTTTTTGCCACTTTGTCCAATGGTATGTCTCTATATTCTCGTAGTTATTATTCTCAAATTGGTGATAAACATAGAAAAGTGCTCCCAAAGAAAGAATCCCTATGAATGGTTTGGCCAAATTATATTTATTAACTTCTCTAACTAAAAATGGAAGTCCATCTGCAAGAATCAACATCAGAATTACAATAGTGTAATAATGGTGTCTGAATGCCATAAATATATCACCAGCTATGAAAGACAAATATGCAAACCACGATAGTAAAATTGCAGCGTACATAACAAAATTACCTCGCCTTTCTTTGTAAAGAAAAGAGAAGCAAAGTAAAGACAATAGAGTAAGAACTGCAATTGATTTAGAAAATCTAAGAGTGTACTTTAGACCATACCATGCATGATATAGCGAAGGGGATACCTTCACATGTGCTGTATTTGGAACAAATTCGCCATAGTAATATAAGCGAAATGCTAATTGCCCTAAGTAGAACAATGCTGGAAACAAAACAAGAATAGCAATATTAGGCATTACTTTCTTTATCTGTTTTCTATTCCAAAACACATAAACCATAAATAGTATTCCAGCCAAGAGTGCACCGTCAGGTCTCGTAATTGCTAACAAACCGAGTGAGAGTGAAGATAGCCAAAGTGACTTCCTAGCATTATAATCCTTGAAATTAAGGAAGTTATAAACGGCCGAAAGTGCCAGAAACGCTATCAAAGGCTGCTCTAAACCAGCAATAGACCAGACTGCCATAGCGCTCGAAAAACTATAGAATAATAATACAATACCTATAACTACTGTTGCATTTTCTACTCTTCGGCTGATATATCTTATTATCAAAAATGAATTAGCAATTGCTAAACTTATCCCCACTAACCTTGCTGCAAACACCATGTCTATACCAACCCACCCAAATGCTGCCATAAGCAGAGTCCAAAGTAAATTGGAATAACCCTCTACAGGAATACCTTCAGTCCAGGTGAGCCCATAACCATCTATTAGTCTTTGAGCATAGCGAAGTGAGATAAATGAGTCATCTGCAAAGTAAGGCATATAGTGGTATGATTTTATTAAAATCACTATAGTTGACAGTAGGAATAGTATTATATACTTGCTTTTGTTTGAGATTGCTTTGATACTTGTGTTATACAAAACTACAATTTAACAAATTGTAATATTATATAAATATCTAGTTCTTATATTCTATTGTTAATTGATTTAACAATCCGATTCAAAGCTACTATAT
>JBDQHL010000087.1:0-4112 GCA_040264895.1 Bacteroidota bacterium | reverse complement strand
GCTTTCAATTATAGAATAATAATATTTAGTTTTTTAAATTTCTATTAATTTTTTACTATTGTTGAAAATTATCAACTCAAGTAATATACCTAAAGTTAATTAAATAGAATAATTTTTCTTAATTTTGAGTACTATATAAAAACAATATCCTAGAATGAATTTGAATATTAATTTTTCCGAAACTACCTTCGATAACAAAGCACGCAAATTTGATCAGTTTGATGAAATTTCAACGACTATTAGACAAGACATTATAAAGAGTTTAGTATTAGCTAAGTCAGGTCATCCTGGTGGTCCACTTGGAATTACTGATGTAATGTCAGTACTTTATTTTGGTGGTCAGATGAGATATGATAGTTCAAATCCAAAATGGGAAGGACGAGATAGATTTGTTTTATCTGCAGGGCATATGGCTCCAGTTCAGTATTCAGTTTTAGCAAGAGCTGGTTATTTCCCTACAGAAGAACTAAAGACATTAAGAAAATTTGGTTCTAGATTACAAGGTCATCCGGGCTTAGATGTTCATCTTCCGGGTATTGAAACTTCGTCTGGCTCATTGGGACAGGGTGTGTCTATAGCAGTTGGTATGGCTATGTCAGACAAGATAATAGATAAAAACGATAGAAAAGTATATTGCATTACTGGTGATGGTGAATTACAAGAAGGTGCTAGCTGGGAAGCAGCAATGGCAGCTGGTAGTCATAAGTTAACTAATTTTTGTTGGATAGTTGATAATAATGACTGCCAAATAGATGGTAGAGTTGAAAATATATTATCTGTTTATCCTTTAAGAGAAAAATTTGAAGCTTTCAATTTTGATGTAGTCGAAATTGATGGACACAATTATAAAGAAATAATTTCCGCTTTTGAGACATTCGAAAAGAATAGAGCTGAAGGAAATAAACCAACTTGTATAGTTGCTAAAACATATATGGGTAAAGGTGTGTCGTTTATGAATGATAAATATCAGTGGCATGGAGTGCCACCAAATGAAGAGGAAGCAGAAAAGGCATTAAAAGAATTAGTGTAAATTATGATTAAACTAATTTATATAATATCTTTTATTATTATAGTTTTTGGTTGCTCGCAAGATGTAAAAGAATCTGAGATAATAACTGAAGACACTACTTCAAGCATTGATAACTCTGTTGATAATAATGTTACAGACTTTAAAATCAACGAAGTAGTAGAACTAAATAGAGACACTTCATTCTTTGTAAATGTAGAGTCAAAAAAAATAATAGCACCTGCAAAACTTTTTGATTATTATCCTGAAAGTTTTGAAGGTATGGATTTACTAAAAAATTCGATTGGTTTAACTTCAAGTGGTTTAGGTAAATATTCTACGTCTACTGCAGTTATGCAATCTGGTGAAAAGTATTTAAGATTAAGGCTTTCTGACCATTATAGTACAGACTTTATCCCTGAATATAATTCATTCGTAAATGTTCCTTTGTCAAATATTAATTATGAATTCATTCCAATTAACAATAGCAATTACATTGGGTATTTGCAATGGCACAAAGTATCAGATTATGGTATTGTAAATGTTGTTATATCTAATAGATTTAACCTGTTTATAGAAATAGATGGTTATTCTGATTTAAAGGATAATTACAAGCAATTAATAGAAAAATTTGATTTAAAAAAACTAACAGAATTTGAAAACAGCAATGGCTAAAATAGAACAATATGGTAGTAAAACTACTAGAGATGGTTTCGGACACGGACTAATGGAGTTAGGGGAACGAAACAAAAATGTAGTTGCAATAGGGGCAGATGTTACTGGTTCCGTAAAAACTTCTTATTTTAGAGACAAATTCCCTGATAGATTTATTTCTGTTGGAGTTTCAGAACAAAATGCTACTACAGTTGCAGCTGGGTTAGCATTATCTGGGAAAGTTCCTTTTTTCTCTAGTTATAGCGCTTTTGCAGCATTCAGAAATGCAGACCAACTAAGAGTATCAGTTTGTTATAATGAAGCTAATGTTAAAATAGGTGGTGGTCACTCTGGTATCACTGTTGGTCCTGATGGAGCTACACATCAGTCATTAGAAGAAGTTGCTTTTTTAAGAACTTTACCTAATTTGACCCTCGTTTGTCCTGCTGATTATGAGCAAGCTAAGAAAGCAACAATAGCAATTGGTGAAATGATAGGTCCAGCATACATAAGATTTGGAAGGCCTTCAGTACCAATGTTTACGAAGCCAGAAGATGAGTTTATTTTAGGTAAAGCTGACGTTCTACAGACAGGAGTTGATGTTACTTTAGTGGCAAATGGAATTATGGTTTGGGAGTCAATAAAAGCAGCAGAAGCTTTGAAAGAAAAGCACAATATTAACGCTGAAATCATTAATTGTCATACTATAAAGCCAATTGATGAAAAAACATTAGTTGAATCAGCAAAGAAATGTGGGGCTATGGTAGTTTCAGAAGAACATCAGGTGCATGGTGGACTTGGTGGTGCTGTTGCTGAAGTAATGGTCAAGAACTACCCAATACCAATGGAAATAGTTGGAATGAGGGATTCGTTTGGAGGAAGTGGAGAACCATTCGAATTAATGGAAAAATTTAAGTTAACTTGGCGCGAGATTTATGCCTCTGCATTAGTGGCTGTTGACCGAAAAAAAAATAGTAACTACGGAATTAGAAAATTAAAAGAAATCGCTGAATATTCTGATAATTTATAATCAAAAGAAATTAGAAACTAAACAGGCGATTCGTTGAATCGCCTTTTTTTATATGAAAATTGATATTAATGATAATATTTTAGAAACTATTGGTACTATAGCCGATGACAAATCCTTTGAGATTTACATAATTGGTGGGTTTGTACGCGATAAGATTTTAGGAATTAGTAAAACTGATTATGATATAACAGTAGTAGGGGATGCTATTGAATTTGCTAACATAGTTGCAAAAAAATTAAATACAAAAGTAATTAAATATGCTAGGTTTAGAACTGCCTTAGTACCTTATAATAAAATACAAATTGAATTTGTAGGTACAAGAACAGAGGAATATACCAAAGGTTCTAGAAAGCCAAAAGTAGTTGAAGGTAGCTTATATGATGATATTAAAAGAAGGGACTTTACAGTAAACACATTAGCAGCATCTCTTAATAAAAAAGACTTTGGAGTGGTCATTGACAAATTCAATGGGGTAAAGCACATTGAAGAAAAAATATTGGTCACACCCCTAGATCCTGTTGTTACTTACAAAGATGATCCTCTTAGAATGATGAGGGCAGCGCGATTTGCCTCACAGCTGAATTTTAAAATTGATAGTAAATCATTTGAGTCTATTAAAACTGTTGCACGAGAAATCATCAATATATCACAAGAAAGAATAACGGATGAGTTCTTTAAGATTCTAAAAACAGAAAAGCCGAGTATTGGGTTGAATGTGCTAATGGACACAGGTTTATTAGAAATTATATTTCCTGAAGTATATAATTTAAAAGGAATAGATAAAGTGGAAAAAGATGGTAGAATATATGCTCATAAAGATGTATTTTATCATACACTTGAAGTAGTTGATAACATTTGCCAAATGACAGATAATGTTTGGTTGAGGTTTGTTGCTCTCATGCATGATATAGCTAAACCACCTACAAAAAGATTCAATAATAGTCATGGTTGGACATTTCATGGGCATGAAGAACTAGGTGCAAGATGTCAAAAGAAAATCTTCAGAAGACTAAAACTACCTATGGATAAGCTACAGTATGTAGAGAAACTAGTAAGATTACATCAAAGACCTATGGCATTAGTTGATGATGAAGCAACAGATAGTGCGTATAGGAGGTTAGCAGCCCAAGCAGGTGGTGACTTGAAAGATTTATTTGTCCATTGCAAAGCTGATATTACAACAAAGAATAAAAAGAAAGTTGAAAAGTATTTAAGAAATTATGATAGAGTTTTAAATAAAATATTAGAAGTTCAAAAAAACGACAAACTAAAAGAATTTCAATCACCAGTTAGGGGAGACGAGATTATGGAAGTTTGTGATATTAAACCATCTAAACTAGTTGGATTGATAAAAAATGAAATTGAAGAAGCTATTTTGGAAGGAGAAATTCCAAATGAATACGAAGAAGCAAAACAGTATTT
>JBDQHL010000086.1:0-4229 GCA_040264895.1 Bacteroidota bacterium | reverse complement strand
CTCCAATAGCTACAAATTGGCAACTGATTTGGTTAAAAGGAAAAAATCACTCTCCCGCAGCTTCAGAGTTTTTGAGTTATCTTGAAAAAAATAAGGATAAAATCATAGACGAAAAATTTAGCTGGTTCCAAAAATATTAGCTTTCTAAATGAAATAAATCAGTTTTGTAGTTGTTTATGTGATATTCAATAACTTACTTTTTGAGACAATGATTAAGATTAGCTTTATACTTTTGTTTTTACTTTTTTCTGCTGATAGCCAAATGCTTTTTGACTTTAATTCTGAAAACCCCATTAGTAATTGGAGAAATGTTGATGATACGGTGATGGGGGGTAGGTCTGATAGTGAATTTTCAATTGATTCTGATGGACATGCTGTTTTTAAAGGAAATGTATCATTAGAGAATTACGGTGGTTTTTGTTCTATAAGGTATTCTTTTGATAAAATCAATATAGCCAAACAGAGCAAGCTGACTATTAGGTTAAAGGGTGATGGCAAAAAATATAAGCTTAGACTGAAGAATAAATCAAATAACTATTATTCATATCAGCATGATATTGAAACTACTGGAAAGTGGGAAGATATCGAGGTAAACCTTTCAGATTTTTATCCGACATTCAGAGGCAGAGATTTAGATCTACCTAACTTCAATCACGATTTTGTAGAGGAGTTTAGTATTCTTATTGCAAATAAAAATGCTGAAAAATTTCAATTAATGATTGATAAAATAGAGTTTACTAATTAATTCACATACTTTCTTATTAATCTTTATATTTTGTATATTCTATGAGCCCATATACACAACAGAGTAGGTTAACATGAAATGTAGAGTTTGTGAAAGTGAAAATCTGAAACTGTATTATACTCAAGGGTATAATCACCAATATAAATTCTACAAATGTCAGAATTGTAAGTTGGTCAATATTGATTTGGCTAATCTAACTATGGCTGATCACCAAGACAAGTACTCTTTCAATTTGAAAAATCCAAAAGACAGAAGTAAGAACATAGGCGCAAACCTATCTGTCAATTACATAAATAATAAACTTGATAGTAAGGGAAAGTTACTAGACATTGGCTGTGGGAATGGTGCATTATTAATCTATGCTAAGGAGTCAGGTTGGGAAGTAGAGGGTTCAGAGTTAGTTGAAAGCATAGCGAAATTTGTTAAAAATGAGCTAAATATTGATGTTAAAGTTGGTAATTTTATGAATGGCTATCAAAACGAAAGCACTTTTGATTTAGTTACTTTTAGACATGTGCTTGAGCATATCCCAAACTCAATTAAAGTGATGAATGAAATAAGTAGGTTGTTAGTACCGCGTGGTTATGCAATGATGGAATTCCCAAATATTGAGGCACTATCACTTAAATACCGAAGATTTCTATCGAACATGGGTTACAAAAAAAAGTATTCTGAAGGTTATCAGCCAGGTCATTGCAATGAGTTTTCTCGGGAGTCTTTTCAGTACCTGTGTGATAAAACAGGTTTCGAACTACTCGATTGGCAAACTTATTCATACTCTTCAATTAAAAATTCTATCTACAGAGTGTTGAACACAAGCACAAAAGCAAGAGTTCTGATAAGAAAGAAGAGCTAAAAAAAGCTCATCAACAAAATAAGTCAATGAGCTTGTAAATCTGAATAAGTTCTAAAGAAGTTTACTTTCTACTTTTCTTCTGCTTGCAAAAAGTCAAACCAAGTTTTATACTGGCGAACATTGTTCTCTAAACCTTTGATATGGTGGCCCATACCTTCGTACTCTTGGAGTGTGACATTCTTGTCGTATTTCTCTAAACTATCAGCCATGAATCTACTACCTTCTATCGGCACACGACTGTCGTTTGTACCGTGAGTGAGTAGTAATCTACCTTCCATATCATAAGCATTGTAAAGAGGTGAACGGCTGTTTAGTTTTTCGGCCTGAGTTGCTGGGTCTCCAGCTTCCAAAGTCACCCAATCGGGTATATTACAGTGTTCATAAAAATGAATGATGTCGGAAAATCCAGCATGCGCTATACCAAATCCAAAATCAAAATCTTCTTTAATTCCGTTCACTTCCCCTGGGAAAGTTAGCAACCTCATAGTTGCATAGCCACCATGACTACCACCAAATACGCCTATTCTTTCTGCAGGAATATCTAGCTTTTCTGATATATATTTAGCTGTTTCTATTATATCTATTATTTCATTTCCACCTAAATCCTTGTCATTTAGTGCAAAGAAATCTTTACCAAAACCACTACTACCACGAGGAGATGGGCTTAGTAAATAAATACCAGCATTGGTTAATATATGCTCACGTACATTGTATTTGTTAGATCCCCCATAGAATGATTGGATCAATACTCTTTGTTTTTCGTTTGGTACTGGGTTTTTTGGTTTGTAAAGAAATGCATGAAGCATTCGAGTTTCACCAGTCTTAGGGTCTTTGTCAAAAGTCGGAATTTCTAATTTCTCTACGTCAGCATTTACTATTTTATTTTTTAACTCTTCAGGCAAATCTGCTATTGTTGATTCACTAAAGCCATCACCAGATAAGGTAATCTCATCTATTCTGAATTTAGTAGTTGCCCCATTGAGTGAGACCATTAATTTATTCCCTTCTGAATCTAAGAATGCCAAACTATAAGGATATTTCTTAGATGCTACCTCATCCCCAGTCATAGGATTAATCAGATAAAGCGTGCTCTCAATCGGATTCTCAGTGTTTGCAACTACATACTGCTGACCATCAATTTCTGTTACCGATGAATTAGAAATATCCTCATTGAAAGTAGTCACTTGCTCAGTATCACCAGAAGCCACGTCATAGCTATATAAGTTTTTAAATCCGTTTTCATTAGATAGATATAGTACTTTTTTACCATTATCAACCCAAGTAGATAGGACATCTGGGAAGAATCTTTCTTTATTATCATCTGTAATTACTTTAGAAGTCTTTGCTTCTACATCGACCAACATAACGTTTGCTCTGGTTCTATCTGTTCCTTTTAATATTGGTAAAACTACGTATTTCCCATCGGGTGAGAAAGATGGAGCACCCCAAGTGAACCTGTAATCAGGTGTATCTTGTATGATACTTATGCTTTCATTTGTTTTGGTGTCCATTATTCTTAGTTCACCTAATCTTTTTTCTAAGTTCCCTAATCTTACAACGTAAGCAATTTTACTCTTGTCTTTGTTGAAGTTCCAGCCAAATATATAGGGTACATCTGTTAGTTTTTCAAGTTCATTATTTTCTAAATTAAGTTTAAAAATGTCTAACTTTTCATCATTAACTTTATCTCCAATCCAATAAAGTGAGTTGTTGTTGTTATTGTATTTGGTTGACCAAACATTTCTAAGTGAATAGTTAATATCAGTTATTTGTTCACCTGTTTCAAAATTTGGGTTCTCTAAGCTAGTTGAATGAAGTGAAGTAATAGAATCAGCTTTGTAATAAAACAACTTACCAGATTTATAAAAGCCATGGAAGTTTGAATAAGGGAACCCTTTGAAATATGGTTCTAAATTTACTTCTCTGCCTTCATATTCTACTACGTATTCTTTGTTAACTTGTGTTTGGTCATTTGAACTTGACTCTTTTTTCTCACAAGCAGCAAGAAGGGCAATAGCAAATATTGCTAGTAAAACTTTGATTTTCATATATTTTTTATTCTTTAAGTTGTTTTGAACTAATTCGAAATATACTAAAAATTGGAATAGATATGTAGAAATATACTATTTATGAGCAATATATTATACATTTAAAAAAAATAGACTAATCTATTTTTCGTTATTTAGTAAATTTGATAATTGATGATTTTTAATAAATATTATTATGAGCAGAATTAACCCAATAAAAATAGACAGACCTAAGCCGTATTTGTTAAGAGCAGAGTGGGCGGATGGTAAAATAACTATGATGACGCTCGAGATGTTTAGACGTGAGTGCCCTTGTGCTTACTGCAAAGGTGAAAAAGTTGGGAGTAAGGTATATTCGCATCCTGTGGAAGTGAAAGATGAACCGGGAGCATTCGAATTGGAATATTTAAAACCAATTGGTAATTATGCTTTGGCAGTGAAGTGGAATAACGGTCACGACACAGGTATTTACACATGGGATTACTTTCGTGAAATAATGGTTAAAAATGACGTTACTGGGAATGAGGACTCATTGGCCCTAGAAGAAAAAAAATACGACAAGAATAAGAAGAAAATCAGATTGGATGTACTTTAGTAGTAG
>JBDQHL010000085.1:0-4365 GCA_040264895.1 Bacteroidota bacterium | reverse complement strand
GCTTTTCAATAATATTTTTTTTGGTCTTATGAGTTATAAAAATCATATTGTTCCAATTTATTAATATTTTTTTATTCAAATTGAATAACTTGTAATTATGAAAAAAACAACACGAATATTACTTTCTGGCTTGACTGGAATATTATTGACTCTGTCATTTCCCCCCATGCCTTTTTATTTTTTAGCTTTTTTTAGCTTTGTTCCAATACTATTTCTATTGGATAAGACTAAAAAGTTTTATTTCTGGAGTACTTATCTAACATTTTTTATTTATCATGTGGCTACCTTGTGGTGGATTAGCAGCTTCCAAGAGAAGACTGACCCATTTCTCATGGCATCTGGTTTTGTGTTGGATATATTTCATCCTCTTTATTTCATGGTCCCTATCATTGCTTGGTTAGTAATTAGAATAAGACTACCACGTAGAACTACCTTATATGCTTTTCCATTTATCTGGACCGCTTGGGAATGGGTAAGAAGCTTAAGTGAATTGTCTTTTCCATGGCTTTCTGTTGGTTATTCACAAGTTTATAATACTCAATGGGTACAAACAGCAGATGTGTTTGGTGTTTACGGAGTAAGTTTTCTAATTGTTCTTTTTAATGTAACTATATATGATATAATCACAAGTTTCGAAAAATCAAAGTTCGAGATTAATAGGAGTAAATTCCAAATAGGAATTTTATTGATAATTATTTCAATCCCAATAATCTATTCAAACATACAGATAAATAGATTTAGTCATGAAAAGCTTATTGAATCGAACAATAAGATCAATGTTGGACTAGTTCAACCTAATATAGACCCATGGGATAAATGGACAGCAGGGACTAAAGATCAAACTCTAACTTTGATGAAATATACTGATGATTTGCTCAAAAAAGACAGTACCTTGGAGCTAATTATCTGGCCAGAAACAAGTGTCTTGTATATCAATTCTAGATTTAATATTGACCATGACTTTAGTTTTTTACAAGATTGGGTAGATACTAATAAGATATCACTACTTACTGGTTTTGTAGATATAAAAATTTACGATGAAACTGAAAGACCCAATTTTACAAAGGAAATGTATTTTAGAGGAGAAGATGTTTCTTATGATAACTTTAATAGTGCATTGTTGCTAGATTCAAATGGTTATGATATATATCATAAATCTAAATTGACTCCCTTTGGGGAACGAGTCCCACATGTAGAAATATTCACATTCTTAACTAAATTTATTGATTGGGGCGTCGGGATTTCTTTTTGGGGCAAAGGCACAGAATTAAAAACTTTGAATATGGATGAAAGGAATATTAGAATAGCCCCAGTTATTTGTATTGAATCAATCTACCCTTCTTTTGTTAGGGAATTTAGTTATGAAGGTGCTAACCTTATGACCGTTATAACTAATGATGCTTGGTACGATCACACACCTGGACCCGAACAGCATGCATTAATATCAGCATTTAGAGCTATTGAAAACAAGAAGTATCTAGCTAGAGCTGCAAATTCTGGTGTGACATGTTTTATTTCTCCATTGGGGGTAATCTTAGAAAGAGCTGAACAGTATGAACAAACAGATTTGTCGTTAACTATACCAATTATTGAAAATAATACATTTTATTCAATTTATGGGGACTGGATTGTTTACTTAAGTGTCTTATTATCAATCTCCTTTCTATTATATTCAATCTTCAAGAAAAAGTAGTTAGTTTGTTGTTACTTTTTGCATTTTAATTTGTTTTAATTGTAACATATCTTTATATTTATAAAAAATAGAAAATTTAAAAAATTACAGGTGTTATATGAAAACTTTATTTACAAATTATAAATACTTTATTTTATTAACAGTTTTTTTATTTGCTGTTAACTTGAACTCACAAGGGTTCGAGGATGTGTTCCCCAAAATAGGGATAGAACATTTTACGCACGATGATTTCCTAATGGCCGGCGGTGTAGTTGTTATAGATTATAATAATGATGGCTACGAGGATATTTTGATGATAGGTGGTGATGACGAAACTACCAAGCTATTCCGTAATAACCCAGAAGCATACGAAAGTGACCCTTACGATTATGCCAACATGTTTACTGATGTCTCAGATTTAATTCCTGACGCAAATTTTTACTTCACTATTGGCGGTGGAGCATTTGATTATAATAATGATGGCTGGCTAGATTTAGTACTAACAACTGATAGGGGAGAACCAACATTAGTTTACAAGAACGAAGGTGGAACTTTCAAAGAAGTTAGTGCCCAAATAGGTATTATACATACTTTCCAATCTACTAGTGTATCTTTTGGTGATGTTAACTTAGATGGATGGCCTGATTTGTATATTGCTAACTACTTTGAGGATGCAGGTAACCAAAACTGTTTACCAAATTCATTATTTATTAATAAAGGTGGTAAATTTTTTAATGAAGAAGCCGTAAGAAATGGTGTGAATGATAGAGGTTGTGGACTAGCTAATACTTTGTCTGATTATGATAATGATGGCGATTTAGATATATTCGTAGCAAATGATTTTGGACAAGCATTTACCTCTAATGCACTTTATAGAAATGAATATCCAATAGAATCTTTTACTAATGTAAAAACTCAAATGGGATTTGACGAAGCAATTTTAGGAATGGGAGTTGATGGTGGTGATTATGACAATGATGGTGATATGGACTATTATGCTACCAACCTAGGACAAAATTATTTTTATGATAATCAGAATGGTCAAATTTTCTTTGAACGTGGTAAGGAACTCAAAATAGATAATACTGATGTTAATCCAGATGAAGATAACTCAGGAACAACTGTTAGTTGGAGTGTAAACTGGTTTGATTTCGATTTAGATATGGATGTTGATTTACACGTTACAAATGGTTTCCTAGCACCACTACCTAATATCGACACAAGATACGCTGATAATAATAGATTCTATGAAAATAATGGTGCAAATCAAGAGTTTAACGAAATAACAGCATCGATGAACTTGTTATCTCCTGGTATTGACAGAGGTGCAGCTCAGATTGATTTTGATAATGATGGTGATATAGATCTATTGACAACTGCAACAAGACCAAATGTTAATACAGAGGGCTATAGAGATAATGACTGGTTTAAATTATTTGAAAATAAACAAAATACTGGAAGAAATTGGTTAAAAGTAAAACTAACTGGCTCAACAACTGATATTCAAGCCATAGGTAGTAGAGTGAAATTATACACGAATAATGTAACTCAGATGAGAGAAGTTACTTCTGGTGGTGGTGGATATCTATCTCAAAGTACAAGGATACTACAATTTGGATTAGCAGATAATGCAACTGTAGACTCTTTGGAAGTTATATGGTTAGGTAAAAAGACCGTAAGAACTAAAATGTATGACATAGAAGCTAACCAGCAGGTTAATATAATACAATCTTACTATGACTCAGTTAATGTTGAACTTTGTCAAGGAGAAACATTATTTGAGAAAACTTGGGACAATCATGGTTTTCATAGCGAGAAATACTTAGCAGCTAATGGTGCTGATAGTAATGTTCATTATCAAATTATTGTTAATAAACCAGATTCATTGAGTACGAATGTTGAAATTTGTAAAGGTGAGACTTTTGAAGGTCAAGAGTGGGAAGAAAGTGGTCAAAAATTTGTTACCTATGTAAATGCGAAAGGCTGTGATAGTGTTGTAACATATAATGTAGAAGTCTTACAACCACAAGAGTCTGTTGTCGATACTTCAATATGCTATTCTTCTTTTTTCCAAGGAAAGCAATATATTAATGACACAACTATCGTAAGAAACCTAAATGGTGTCAATGGATGTGACAGTATAGTGACATTTAATGTAGAAGTACTTGAAGCACCAAACTTTACAGAAAATTTTGATGTTTGTTTTGGTGATATTTTTAGAGGGAAAATAATTGTAAAACAAGAAATATTTTCAGATAAATTTAAAAGTGATCAAAACTGCGATAGTGTTCACACAATAGTAGTAACCCCATTGCCAGAGAGTAGATTCAGAGATTCAGTTTATTTGGATTATGGTGACAGCTATAAAGGTAAAGAATGGGTTGAAGATGGGATATATTCTAATAAAATTGAAGGTGGTGCATTTAACGGATGCGATAGTGTTTATATAGTTGATGTTTTTGTGACTCAGACTATTATATTTAATACTAGAGTTGAAAATAAATTGGGTATTACAATTACGCCTAATCCTTTTAATGAAGTAACAACAATCGAATTTCAATTAGATAAGTCCGAGGGGACTCGTGTTGAGTTAATTAATAATATCGGACAATCTGTTCCAATTAACTATCAACCAGTACTGGGAACTAATAGATTTGAATTGAAATCTAATGAGCTTGGTATGAGTAATGGGC
>JBDQHL010000084.1:0-4617 GCA_040264895.1 Bacteroidota bacterium | reverse complement strand
TAATTACACCTCATTATATAATATATTCAATTTTTCAGCTAACATTAGTTTTGAATTAGATAATCAGTCTGAAATTGATTTGACTTTATCAAGAATTGAAAGAGAACCGAGTCATTTAAAGAATTTTGGTTTTTATATTTATAATATTTCTGACAATTCAATATATATTGGCTCTCCAAATCTGAATAAAGAAAAATCATATTCCGTTAATTAAACTATGAATTTCAAATTGAAAATATTGAACTATCTACCAAAGTATATAATGATTATCTTGTAGATTATATTGCTGGAACTAATGACGAAAGCATCAATATATTTGATGGGTTTGGTCAGTCCTTCAAACAGTTCAGCAATATAGGTAATGCGAATGTAGCAGGATTTGAAATAAGTGCAAGATTCAAATTAAATAATTATTTCTTTGTTAATACTCAAATGAAATTCCAAAAAACTCATAACTTTGAATACAATGAATCATTTCCGTTCACTCCCCCACTTTCAGGGAATTTAAGTTTTGTTTATGCTAGTGAATATTTAAAGAGTGTCTTATC
Organism: Bacteroidota bacterium; assembly: GCA_040264895.1. Lineage (GTDB taxonomy): Bacteria > Bacteroidota > Ignavibacteria > Kapaibacteriales > UBA2268 > PGYR01. The sequence continues at coordinate 4,069 of JBDQHL010000084.1, read as the reverse complement.
TGCAGATTTAGCAGGAGAACAGAACGATATATCTTATTCCATACTTACTGAAGATGCCACTGATGCTTATGCAGTAGTAAATTTTAGAAACAGCTATTCCTTCAATGATGATTTGAGGTTAAGAATTGGAGTTGTAAATCTATTTGATGAATTATTCCACACCCATTTTAGTATTAATAATTTACCCAACCCAGGTAGAAACTTTTATTTAGGATTGTCATTGGGGCTTTAATTCATTTCATCTATTACTTCTTTGAAAAGGGAAATATACTTCTTGGCACTTTTCAAAGAAGAATAGTTTTTAGACATTCCATTTTTTCTAATTTTGTTGTAATGTATTTCTGAGTGGTATATACTTATAGCCTTCTTTATAGCTTGCTCCATTTCGTCCCTATTATAATGCGGGAAAGTTACTCCAGTTCCCTTTTGTTTTTCTGTAGAATAATCAGTTATTGTATCTGCTAAACCTCCTGTTAAGCGTACAATAGGCACAGTACCATACCTTAAACTATACATCTGGGTTAAGCCACATGGCTCATATTTAGAAGGCATTAATAGGAAGTCTGAAGCAGCTAGTAAAATATGAGTATTTTTTTCATCAAATTGAAAGTCAACTATAAAATTTTCGGGGAAGGAAAATTTCGTTTCAGTTAGCATTTCTTCATATTGTTCTTCACCAGCACCTAAAACAGCAAATATAAACTTATTAGACTTCATCAGTTTATAAATTTTCTTTGCAACTAAATCAATACCCTTTTGGTCTTTAAGCTTAGTAATCATAGATATTAAGGGTAGATGATGTTTTTTTTCTGGTATCCCAGCTTTAATTAAGTATTCTTTTTTTAACTCACGTTTCTTCTCTAAAGTATCTGAAGTGTAATTTTGAGAAATATAAATGTCGTCCTCTGGGCCCCAGAGGTTATAGTCTACTCCATTTAAAATACCAACTATATCTCTAAGTCTGCTATTTATTGCATCTTGCATACCTTCGCTGTAGTAGGTGTTTTTGATTTCTTCACTATAGGTTGGACTTACTGTTACAATCTTATCTGCATACATAATCCCTGTCTTCATGAAATTGACATTACCTTCGTGCTCAAACCAAGAACCAACGTCAAACTCGCTATATTTCATACCTGTGAAACTCAGAACTCTATACTTATCAAACTTACCTTGATAAGATAGATTATGAATAGTGAATACTGATCTGACATCTTTAAATAGTTCTTCACCTTTATACTGAGTTTTCAAAATTGGAATTAGAAAAGCCGTGAGATAATCATGACAATTTACAATATCAGGTTTAAAATTAATTGCCTTACAAAGTTCAGGTATAGCTTTGCTAAAAAATAGAAAGCGTCTGTCATCATTGTCATCTTCTAACTTATTTCCGTACAAATATTCTGAATCAAATAATTCATCATGACCAACCAAATATATAGTTGCTCCCGAACCTACAATACTAGTTTTATAAACAGTTGCTGTTTCATTTCTAAAGCCCATTGGTACTTCAAATGAAATATTTGTCTTTTGAATATTGAACTTAGCATAATCAATAAATTTATAAGCTGGCATTACAGAAATAACATTATGACCTAAATCACTCCACTCGGAAGAAAGGTAAGAAGTAACATCTGCCATCCCCCCACTTTTAGCAATTGGGCTAATTTCTGCTGTAGCTAATAGTATATTCATTTATATTTCTTAATTTTCGGAATATTTGACAATTATAATTTAAAGTAATGAGTGTAAATAAAAAAATAGAAGAAAAAAAGGTAACGACTTTAAGGTTACAAGAAATGAAAAACGCTGGTATAAAAATATCTTGCTTGACTGCATATGATGCTCTAACATCAAATATTTTTGACAGTGCCGGAATTGACATGATGTTAGTAGGTGACTCATTGGGTAATGTTTTTCAGGGTGAAGAAACAACTTTACCTGTAACATTAGAACAGACTATATACCACACTAAAGCCGTTGTAAAAGGAGCAAACAGGGCTTTAGTTATTGCTGATATGCCTTTTATGACTTATCAAGTTTCTGCTAACGAAGCTTTCAGAAATGCTGGTAGGCTGATGAAGGAAACAGGATGTTCAGCAATAAAGTTAGAGGGTGGAAAAAATGTAACTAAAGCAATTAAGAAAATGAACGCAGCTGGGATTCCAGTTATGGGTCATCTTGGATTAACTCCACAAAGCATCAATAAATTTGGTTCTTACAGAGCAAGAGGTAAAGACCCTGACGAAGCTAAAGCTATTAAAGATGACGCAAATAGATTACAAGACGCAGGTGCATTTGCAGTTGTTTTGGAAAAAATACCAGCTGAATTAGGAAAAGAAATAACTGATACTTTAGAAATACCGACAATTGGTATAGGAGCAGGACCTCACTGCGATGGACAAATATTGGTTTATACAGATATGCTTGGTTTAACAGTAGATTTCAACCCTAGATTCGTAAGACAATATGCAGAACTGAACAAAGTATATAGTGATGTCGTAGAACAATACATAGATGATGTAAGAACAAATGATTTTCCGAATGAAAGTGAGTCGTACTAAATATTTTTTAATAATAACTGTACTATTATCCATTGCTTTTGTAGTCGGATGCAATAGTCCAATTAATAGTTCAAGTGACCTCAGGTTTCCTGAAGAAGAGGAAGTGAGCTTCACTGAGCACGTAAGACCCTTCATGCAAGTAACTTGTGCAACTGCCAGCTGCCACGATGATTTTTCTCAAGCTGGTGGAAGAAGAATGACAGAACATTTCACCTATTTTACTACAGCAAACATAGGTCTAATTGTGCGTGAGAATCCTGATGCCTCTCTTTTAAACCAGGTACTAGCGGGTAAAAACGGTCACCTCTTTAATTACGGACGTGACTTACCTACCGATAATCAGCAACAAGGAATGCGAAGGTGGGTTGAAAACGGGGCTCCTAACAATTAACTTTTTTATATTGTGAATTTCATTATATTTGTATTCTATTATTATAACTAATAAGGACAAACGAAAATGAAAAAGATAGCTATATCTTTAATACTATTAACTGGTTTATTCTTTGCTTCTTGCGGAGAAGAAGGACCAAAAGCTCCTGACGCAGGAAAGCTTATTACTTACACTGACGATGCAACAGACTTCTCACTTGATTACCCAGAAAATTGGGATGATAACAAGGTAGTTGGGAAGCAATTCCAAGCATTTTCTATCGAAGAAGGCAAAATAAGATTTAGTCAATTCGATACAAAAGGCCAACCAGTTGCTAGAGTTTCAATGACAATTATGGTACTTGATTCGACTCAAGGTATTGAAACTGCTTTAGATACAAATTATGTATTTGCTAAGGAATATTACACTGCTCCTGTTGATGCAAATGTAGATGGCACAACTGGAAAAAAAGTTACTTACTCTTTCCCTCTTTCTGACGGGCAGTTTGACGGTGAGTTAGTAGTAGCAACGAAAGATGGACAATTATTTCATATAATTAAGTTTGAAGCTTTTGCTGGTACAATGAAACAATACAGAAAGACTTTTGATGATATACTAAACTCTGTAAAATTAGGTACAAAACCAGAAGCTTCAGTAGTAACTGCCGAAGCAGAAGAATTACCACCACCATCAAGCAAAATGAAAACTGTAAAAGGTAATGGTTATTCTATTAGAATTCCTGATAATTTTGAGGCTACAAACAAAGGTGGAAGAACTATTTATGCTGGTGAAAGAAGAGGTGATTCTTATGTTTCAGTTACTTCTGCAGCAACAAATTCTAAAAATTTGAAAGGAACAGCTGAGAAAAATGCAAAAGCTGTGGGCGCAAGCAAAGTAACGAAACTCAAACTTGGCGGAAAAGAAGCTTATTTAGTTTCTTATAATGCTACATCAGCTATACATAGAGATATGTACTATGTAATAAACGATGGTAAACTATATCAAATAGTTGTTGATTACTTTAAAGAAGAAGCTGACATGTATAAAAATGTCTTAACAAAATCAGCTGAAAGTATTAAATTTTAGTATTTGATATTTAACGTCTAAAAATTAATAAGCAGAAGTCTATAAATGG
>JBDQHL010000083.1:0-4826 GCA_040264895.1 Bacteroidota bacterium | reverse complement strand
TATCAATGAATTAAATAATTCGCACCCAAACAAATGCACAAACATTTTTTTATTGCGCATTTTCAGTAATAAATTGTCTTATAAAACTATAAAGTATAATGAGTCTAATAAGATAGCTAATATTACTTTATCTAGGCCAGAAGTAAGGAATGCTATTAATTCAAAAATGATAGATGAGTTAATAGACATTTTTGAAAAAATTGAGTTAAATGATGAAATAAGAGTTATTATACTAACTGGTGAAGGTGAAACTTTCTGTTCTGGAGCCGATTTGAATTGGTTAAAGGAAGTTAAAGATTATACTTATCAAGAGAATTATAATCAATCATTAAACCTAATTAAACTTCTTAAAATAATTCATAATCACTATAAGCCAGTTATTTGTAAAGTAAACGGCTCTGCAGTTGGTGGTGGTGTTGGGCTAATGTTAGCTAGTGATATAGTTATTGCAGATGAAAAATCTACATTTGGACTTTCAGAAGTAGCCATAGGAATTGTACCAGCTGCAATTGTACCCTTCCTTTTGGCAAGAATAAGTGAAGTTAAGGCTAGAGAATATTTAATATCTGGTAACAGAATTGATGCAAATACAGCAAAAAATCTAGGGCTTATTAACTATATTGCTAAATCTGAAGAGTTGGAAAGTTTAACAAATCAGATTTCCTTAAAGATTTGTAATAATGGTAGAATTGCTGTGTCAAGAGTTAAAGAAATGATAAATTATTTTAGCTCTGTTGATTTGAGTGATAAAAATATGGAATACATAGCAAATATAATTGCTAAGTTGAGAACCTCTGATGAAGGTCAAGAAGGAATAAACGCATTTTTAGAAAAAAGAAAACCAAATTGGGTAGATTAGAATATGAACAAAATGATTAATAAGATATTAATAGCAAATAGGTCTGAAATTGCTTGTCGTATTATTAAGGCTGCAAAGGAGCTTAATATTAAAACTGTAGCAATACACTCTGAGATTGATAAAGATTCTCTTCACGTAAAACTTGCAGATGAGTCTGTTTTAATTGGACCAGCACCTGCAAATCAATCCTATTTAAACCAAGAAAAAGTTATTGATGCCGCTCTAAAAATAGGTGCCGATGCAATTCATCCTGGCTATGGGTTTTTATCTGAGAATTATGAGTTCAATCAAAAAGTGAGAGACGCAGGTCTTACATATATTGCTCCTAATGTTGAATCTATGAAGTTAATGGGATCAAAAACCGCTTCAAGAAAAACAATGATTAATGCTGGAGTTCCTGTGATTGATGGGTATCAAGATAATAGTTCTGATATAAATATATTTAAACAAAAAGCTATAGAAATTGGATTCCCTGTTCTGGTAAAGGCCTCTGCAGGTGGTGGTGGAAAAGGAATGAGAGTTGTTCGAAAAGAAGAAGAATTTGAAGAAGCTTTTGCTTCATCTTCTAGAGAAGCTAAAAATTCATTTGGAGACCCAACGGTTTTCGTTGAGAAATATATTGAAAATCCAAGACATATAGAATTTCAAATAGCTGGTGACAAACATGGCAATTACGTTCATTTATTTGAGAGAGAGTGCTCTATTCAAAGAAGACATCAAAAGATTATAGAAGAGACACCCTCAACAGCATTAAATGGAGAATTAAGAAATAAAATGGGAAATGCAGCTGTAAATGCTGTAAAAGCAGTAGATTATGACAGCGTAGGTACAGTGGAATTTTTATTGGATAATGATGGTAACTACTATTTTTTAGAAGTGAATACGAGAATTCAGGTTGAACATCCTATAACTGAAATGATTACAGGAATTGATTTATTAAAACTACAGATTAAAATAGCTGAAGGTGAAGAACTTCCTTTCAAACAAGAAGAATTAACCCAGCAAGGGCACGCAATTGAATGTAGAGTTTATGCTGAAGATGCTCAAAAAGATTTTATGCCAACTGGTGGTAAAGTATTATTTCACAAAGCACCTAACGGACTTGGAGTAAGATATGATACAGGAATAACAACTGGCTCTGAAATATCATCATATTATGACCCAATAATGAGTAAGATAATATGTTATGGTAACACACGAAATGAAGCTATAGATAGAATGAAAATTGCACTAAAAGAAACTGTAATCCTTGGAGTAGTCACTTCATTGGACTTCATACATGATGTTTTGGATACTGATGATTTTACAAAGGGAAAAACATTTACAAACTTCCTAGATAATAATTCTGATTTATTCAATGAAAAAAATAATGATAATCATTTAGTGGCTGCTTCATTTGTTACTGCTATTGAAGAAGAAAAAGAAACTATTGGAAAAATAGGTAATAGATTACCTTGGGAAATAATTGGGAAATGGGAAATTGGAGTTGAAAAATGATATTAAAATATAATAATGAAATTTTAGAATTAAAAGAAATTAGTACTGACAATGATTATAAAGTTAGTATAAATAATGATATTGTTAATTTTAAGATAATCAATAGAAATTCGAATAAGTTAGATGTTATAGTTAATGATAATTCTGAAGAGTCTTACTATACCACAAATAAAGATAAGGTATATATACATTATAAAGGCAAACAATACATATTTCAGAAGGTAGATGATGAATTAGAATTAGAAAGTGCAGAATTTTCTGACAAGATTGAAAATATAATTCCACCGATGCCAGGCACTATAATTAAAGTCAATGTTAAAGAAGGTGACACAGTTCAAGAAGGTGATGCTGTTATAGTAGTAGAAGCAATGAAAATGGAGACAAACCTATATAGTAGAATTTCTGGTAAGGTTACATCGGTTAGTGTAAATGAGGGTGACAGAGTAGATTCTGAAGATATATTAGTTGTAATAGAAATAGAATAAAAAAGAGGAACTTTATTTAAGCTCCTCTTTTACTTTATCTATTTAGTTCTATTTTCTACTATTTCTAGTATTTCATTCATTTTATCTTTTGCTCTTTCAGAATAATCTAGAGCTTCCTTTTCTTTTTCTACTCTATAGTTTTCGTCATCAATACCGTCTAAGTTAATAACTACATTTCTATATGCTCCCCATATACCAACTTCTAACGCTCTAGCACCAACTTCTAAATCCGAACGACTACTAAAGTTTCCAATCCTTGCTACCTCAATCAAATCATCCCATATTCTGTCAGCTGTTTTAATTGTTTTCATTGGTATTTCTATTGCAACTTTCATACCCTTTTGCATTGCTTGTTTTCTAGTTGCCTTTTCCTCATCAGTTTCCTGAGGTAATCTCATAGCTTCCATGAAGTCACTAAATGCATTAGTATCAGCATCAATCAGTTGTATCAAATCTTTTGTTGTTTTCACAAGATTAGGAATAATTTTTCTAAGTTGTGAATCATATTTTTCATATTTTCTGTATCCAAAAGTCAACCACGCAACCATATTACCTAATCCAGCACCCATTGCAGCTACTGCCGCTGATACACTTCCTCCACCAGGTGCAGATGTTCGAGCTGCAACTTCACCCACAAATTTTCTAACAGAGAGTGACGCAAGCGGTTCATTGTTTTCTTTGCCTATTACATATTCAATTATTCTTTTTTCAGGTACAAAGTTTTGAACTGAACTTAGACCTAGTCTATTAACTACTAATTTAATTTTCTGGCTTTCTTCAACTATAAATAAATTTTCTTTTTGAATGTAGTAGTCTGCAGCCATTATCATTGCTTCTAAGGGAACTAGGCCAACTATCTCAGAACCTGCAACACCAATATTCATTTCTGTTGCATCTTTTTTTGCTTCTTCATAAGCAATATGCATTGGGGTCACATGAAAGTTATTTAAGTTCATTGATATTTGGGCTATATTATAGTCATCAACTTGCCATCCTAATCCTTTTGTCTCCTTAAGTCTTCCTGGCTTATCTTCCCCTCTGCCTGCTTCTCTCAAGTTAAGAGCTATTCTATGAGCTTGGTTCCAAGTACCCAACACATTAATATTATATGCAATCAGAAAATTTCGAGCTCCCGTTGCTGTACAACCCCACTTAGGATCATATTCACCAGACCAAAAATCTGGTTCCCAACCTTCTCTTTTAACTTTTTTTGACATAGCTTCATACTCACCTTTTCTAATATCAGGTAATTTTTTTCTATAGTCTCTATCTGATGAGTTTTCATACAAATACATAGATAAACCTAATTCTTCAGATGCTCTTTTTGCAAACTTTTTTGAAATTTCAATACATTCATCCATTGTTACGTTTGAAACAGGTACAAATGGACAAACATCCATAGCCCCCATTCTTGGGTGCTCACCAGTTTGCTTACGCATATCAATCAATTCCTTTGCAACTTTGGCTGCAGAAAGCGCACCTTCAATAACAGTATTTTCATCTCCAACGAATGTATATACTGTTCGATTAGTAGAATTACCTGGGTCGCAATCTAGTAAAGTACAACCTTCAACATTATCAATCGCATCAGATATAGCACTAATTATTTTTGAATCTCTGCCTTCTGAAAAATTTGGAACACATTCAATTATTTTTTTCATATTATTTATATTATCTTATGTTTTGATTGTTATAACAAAAATAATAAATTAAATATGTCTTTTTTAAATAAATTCTATGTGAAAAGAGAAAATATCTAGTTTTTGAATGACATTTATGAGAATAGTTTAATATTAGTAACACTTATCAAAATAATCGATAATGTATTCAGATTTGGAGATGAAAATACTAAGGTTAGTTTAAAATCATAGATTTCTAATGATAAATAAATTAGTCAGATTTATATATAGTTATAGATTTTATATCACTTAACCATCTTTTTGTACTTAAATCAAAAGGAAATATAATACTGGATGGTTTAAAAT
>JBDQHL010000082.1:0-4842 GCA_040264895.1 Bacteroidota bacterium | reverse complement strand
ATTGTATATTGATTTAATATCAATATTAGTTGTTAACTTTTTACTAATCAAATCATCTATATCTCTATTCTTGAGATATTTCTGGGCATCAACTTTCCACTCTTCAAAACTTGTAGCTTGAAATTGATCATTCAAACTATTTTTTAAATCATTCATATTATTATTCCAAAAAAAAAGCATACTTAAATGATAGTATGCTTTCAATATATTAAAATTCTATGTTTTATCCCTATTGTTTAGGTGATCTATATAATATTGCATCACCATAGACTAACATTCTATATCCATTATCAACAGCGTGTTTGTAAGCATCAAATGTATTCTTTTTACCCCCAAAAGCACACGAAACTAAAATCTGTGGCGAAGCTGGGTAGTGAAAATTAGCTAAGAAATCTGTAACAATTTGAAAATCATACTGTGGATAGATAAACTTATCAGTCCAACCCTTATTTGGCTTAACTGAACCAGTAGTAAGAACAGATGCTTCTAAAGCTCTGACAGTACTTGTACCAACAGCAAATATTCGTTTATTAGATTTCAATGATTTGTTAATCAATTCAGCAGAAGCTCTTGGAATTTCAAAATACTCGCTATACATTCTGTGTTTTGTCAAATCTTCAACGTCGATGGTTTCGAAAACTCCTTGACCAATTGTTAAATTCACATAAGCTATTCTAACACCTTTTTTCTCAACTTTTTCTAACATTTCTGGTGTGAAATGAAGACCAGCGGAAGGAGGTGCAATTGATTGTAAATGCTCTTCATTAGCATAAGTTGTTTGGTAAGTTTGCTTATCAATTGGTGCTGTATCCCTATCTATGTAGTCGGGAATTGGCATTTCACCAATTCTTTCAATTTCATCAAATAAATTCCCATCATATGAAAACCTAACTGTTCTACCTCTAGAAGTAGTGTTATCAATAACTTCACAATAGAACTTACTATCGTCGAAATAGATTTTATTTCCTATTCTTACTTTTCTTGCTGGTTCCACCATTACGTCCCAAAGGCGTTCTTCACGCTTTAGTTCACGAAGAAGTAAAACCTCAATTCTAGCATTTGTCTTTTCTTTATTCCCAAATAATCTAGCAGGGAAGACCTTTGTGTCATTTAATACCAGACAATCACCCTTGCTAAGCTCTCCCAAAATATCTTCAAACATTTTATCTTTTACTTTGCCAGACTCAGTGTCCATAACCAACATCTTCGAAGAATCACGTGGCTCAGCTGGAAACTTAGCTATTGATTCTTTTGGTAAATCATACTTAAATGAAGATAATTTCATCAATTTGGGGACCTTTTCGTTTTGTTGAAAATTAAGTAATTACAATTATACACATTTTTCGCGTGAAATACTAATTTACTGCATTTTCAATTAGTTCGTACACTCTTGATACATATTCGTTCGGATCCTTCAGCTCACCTTCTATTAGAAGCGAACTTCCATATAATTGATTTACTATAGATTTGAATTTGTCATCGGAACCATTTTTTTCTAAATGTTTTGATAAATTTTCAAGTATTATGTGATTTGTATTTACCTCAAATATTTTCTTTGCACCAGTGAAGTTTTTATCCATCATTTTCATCATTCTTTCTGTGTGAGCATCCATCCCATCTTTTCCAGCTACTAGTGTACAAGGTGAATCTACTAATCTTTTAGACTCTTTTACATCTGCTATATTCTCGCCTAAAACTTCTTTTATAGCATCGAGTAGATTACTACTCTTTTCTTTCTCTTCGTCTGTTTTTTCTGAGTTGTCTTCCAAATCTTCTTTATCTATGGAAACTATTTGCCATTCGTTGTATGTATAAAGTTGAGGTATGACAAAAGAATCAATAGGGTCAGTAAGGAATAATACTTTTATGTTATTTTTGTTGAAATACTCCAAGTTAGGATTCTTTTTTGCTGATTCAACTGAATCTGAGCTAAGGAAATATATTTTTTTCTGTTCCTCATTTGCCTTTTCAATATAATCATCAAACGAAATTATTTCGTCTCTTTGAGAAGAGTTGAATCTTAAGAGCTTAGTTAACCTGTCTTTATTTGAAAAGTCAGAGTTAACACCAGTTTTAAGCATTGTACCGAATTCATTATAAAATTCTTCATATTTTTCTTTATCGTTTTTCGCCCATTTCTCAAACTCGCTCAATATCTTGCCAGTCAAAATATTCTTGATTTTTGCCATAACAGGGGAGTGTTGGGTTACTTCTCTAGAAACATTAAGCTTTAAGTCCGATGTGTCTATAACCCCTTTACAAAATCTCAGATAGTCAGGTAATAGCCACTCTGCATTATCTTGAATAAAAACCTTATTTGTATATAAATGTAAGGTAGTTTTGAAATCATCTGCGAACATATTCATTGGTGCTTTTTTGGGGAAGAAGACTAAAGATTTAAAACTTACAACTCCTTCTAAATCGAGATGTAAGTAATCAAAAGGTTCTTGAAAATCATTAGAAATAAATTTGTAGAACTCATTTGCATCGTCTTCAGTTATTTCACTTTTTGGCTTTTGCCAAATTGCATCAACTGTATTTATTTCTTCATCATTCAAATAAATTGGGTATTCGATGAAATTAGAATATTTTTTCAGAATGTTCTTCACTCTATCAACAGAAGAAAATTCTTTATACTCATCCTTTAATTTAAAAGTTATCTGAGTTCCACGCTCAGTTTTCTTAACAGGTACAACATCAAAAGTCTCATCTCCTTTGCTTGTCCACTTAAGTCCAACACCATCTTCTTCATAATTTCTAGTTTTTACTACTATTTTATCTGTAACCATATATACTGAATAGAAACCTACACCAAATTGACCAATCATATCACCATCAGCTTTTTGTTTGCCTTTCTTTAATTGCTCTAAGAATTCTGATGTTCCTGATTTTGCAACTGTTCCCAGTTGGTTAATCAAGTTATCCTTGTTCATCCCAATTCCAGTGTCGGAGATAGAAAAAGTCTGCTTTTCTTCATCAACTTTTATATCAATTCTTAATTCTGAATCTGCTTTGTATACATTTTTGTCGGTTAGCTTTTTGAATCTTATTTTATTTAGTGCATCTGATGAATTGGAGACCAATTCCCTGATGAATACTTCTGGATGCGTGTAAAGCGAATGAGCTATTAACTGTAATAATTGCTTCATTTCTGCTTTATATTCAAAAGTTTCCTTATTTTGTTTTTTTACTTCAGTAGCCATAATTATTTTTTTCATTATTTATTTACAAATTACTAAGTAATAACGAATTTATGATACGAATATTGATAATATTTTTTTGTTGTTCTTCATTATTATTTTCCAAAGATAAACTAGGCGAATATGACTTGTTGAAGAAAGATATTGAAAATTTGATTACAAACAAAAAACTCAATGATGCTCATGTTGGTATAAAAATCTATTCTGTCGATAAAGAACGGGATATATTTAACCTTAACGAGTTCAAAAATTTTGTACCAGCTTCAACAGTAAAGCTATTGACTACAGCCGCTTCACTTGAATACTTAGGAGAAGGTTTCGTATATTCAAACAAAGTCTACCTTGATGGTAAAATTAAAGAGAATGGCGAATTTATTGGTAACATTATAATTAGAGGTAGCGGTGACCCAACACTCTCATTAGATTATTATGATAATGAAAAAGTGATTTTTGATAGAGTTGTATCTAAGTTAGACAGCTTAGGTATTAAATCTATCAAGGGTAACATTATTGGAGATGATAATTATTTCGATGATGAGTATTATCCTTCTGGCTGGGCTTGGGATGATATGAAATATTCATATTCATCTCAGGTTGGGGCATTAAATATATTTGATAATTCTATACAGGTAAATATAACTTCTTCAGAGAAAAGAAATGAGACAGCAAACCTGAATCTAATTCCCAATTCGGATTTCGTCAGAATTGTAAATAACATCATTGCAAGTTCTGAATCAGAGTATAATGAAGTATCATTTGAGCGAGACCCAATAACCAACTTTTTTGAGTTTTATGGTAATATCCCTTTTGATCCACTAAGAAGGGATACAGTTAAAGAAGAGATTGCTGTTGATAATCCGACTTTATATTATTTGAGTAATTTTAGTGATAATCTAAGGCATTTCAATATTAGATTTAAAGGTGCATTGATTGATATAGATGATTGGAATGAGACTCCTGTTTACTTTAGAATAAATGAAAGTATAAGTAAGTTTTCTCCTCCTTTAGCTGATATTTTAGAAATAGTGAATAGAAAAAGTAATAACCTTGCTGCTGAAATAATATTAAAAACAATTGGTAAAGAAGCCGCAGGCGATGGTAGTTTTGAATCTGGAGTAAGACTTGTCGAAAAATTTATTCAAAAGTTTTATGACAGAACTGATTTCAATATAGTTGATGGTTCTGGCCTTTCAAGACTGAATTTTATTTCACCAGAAGTAATATCAAATTTGCTAAAATATATGTACAAGTCAGATGACAGAGCTATTTTTATCAACTCATTGGCACAACCTGGCCAAGAAGGAACACTAAAAAGAAGAATGAAAAACACCACTGCACAGAACAGAATCTATGCAAAAACTGGCTCTATGAATGGTGTTTCTAATATTGCTGGGTATATAATTAGTGAAAGCGGTGAGACTTTTATAGCCACACTATTCTTCAATAATTTTACTATGACTCAAGCTGAGATAAATAACCTACAAGACCTGATTATAATGAGATTAGCTTCTCATTAATTTATAACTGAAATTTGTTTGGTGCTAATTACATTAGTTCCGTCTTTTATAACCATCCTGTAGCTACCACTTTTTAAATCTTCAATGTTTAAGTTATATACTTTATTATTAGTATTTACTTTTTT
>JBDQHL010000081.1:0-5007 GCA_040264895.1 Bacteroidota bacterium | reverse complement strand
TATAAAGTTAGAAATGAAAAATTTATTAGAATTAAACGCTTGGGAATCACTAAAAGATCATTTTTTTAATATCAAGCATATTAAGATGAGAGATATGTTTGAGTATGATGAAAATAGATGTTCAAAGTATAGCTATGAGCTAAATAATATATTCTTTGACCTGAGTAAAAATAGAATAAATTTTGACACAACCTCCTACTTTGTTGATTTAGTAAAATCTCTGAAAATACACCTTCGTATCAACGATTTATTTGAAGGCGAAGTTGTAAATAATACTGAAGGCAGAGCTGCAACACACACATCACTTCGTGACTTTAGTCAAAATTCTAATAGCAAAATAGAAGATGAAAGGAATAGATTCCTAAACTTATCAGAAGAGATAAGAAACTCAGATAAATATAAACACGTTGTACAAATTGGAATTGGTGGTTCATATCTTGGACCAAAAATGGTTAACAAAGCATTATCAGATTATTTGGACTGTAACCTATCGATTGATTTTATTTCAAATATAGATGATAATTCATTTGAAAAATTAATGAATAGAATAGATCCCTCTAAAACTTTGTTCATAGTTGCATCTAAGTCCCTAAGCACATCTGAAACTATGTATAATTACGATAAAGTTTTGGAGTATCTTGATCTAAATACACCTAATGAGAACTTTATTTGTATTACTTCAAAAAAACAAAAAGCTATCGACTTTGGATTCAAAGAAGAAAATATATTATTGTTTGACGACACTATTGGTGGAAGATATTCAGTTTGGTCATCCATAGGAATAACAATTGCAATCAAAATTGGTAAAGCTAATTTTATCGAATTTTTAAAAGGGGCAGAACTAGCTGATATACACTTTCGAAATGAAGATGACTATTTTAAAAACATCCCATTCATTCTAGCATTTATTAATGTTTGGTATAGAAACTTCTTTGATTTAAGAGCTAGAGCTGTTGTTCCCTATTCAGACAATTTAGTGCATTTGCCAGAATACTTGCAACAACTAGAGATGGAGAGTTTGGGTAAAATAATTGATAAGAATGACGAAAAGGTTCGCTACGCTACTGGAAATATAATTTTTGGGAATAAAGGAACAAATAGTCAACATTCATTCTTCCAAATGCTACACCAAGGAGTTGACATAACTCCAGTTGATTTCATTGCATCTGCTGATAGCAATGAGAAATTACTTAGCAATTGCTTTGCTCAGTCTAGAGCACTAATGAGTGGAAATAGTGAAGAAATAGAAGACTCAGTTGCTATTGAGTATTTTCCTGGGAATATACCATCTAATACAATTCTTTTTAATGAAATAACCCCTTCTACTTTGGGTACTTATTTGGCGATACAGGAACATAAAGTTTTTGTTCAGTCTGTGATATGGAATATCAATCCATTTGACCAATTTGGTGTAGAGTTAGGTAAAAAAGTAGCCAAAGAGATTGAAGATGCGTTCGATAACAGTTCAAATGATTCATTTGATAGTTCTACCAATACTTTAATCAAAAAGTATCAATCCTAATCTTATACCGGTACTATTAAATAAAATGTAATTATATTGTTACTTTTTTGTTTCTTATATTGTCTACTAGATAATAAAGTTTTGACAAAAATCTCTTAAACAATATGAAAATAATTAGAATAATAATATTAAGTGTACTTTCTTTTAGTATTGCCTTATCTCAAACTCCACTAGACAATAAGCTTAGAATCAGAATCGCTGACATTGAAACAGATGATAGTTTAGTTAATGATAAGTTAACTGAATTTGGTTTAAAAGTTGAAAGACGGATGTTACCTATTGAAGCATCATATCTTCTTGGGAATAAACCTGTATATAAGTCATCAAATAATTCAAAAATTAACAAAATAATTGAAGCTGAAAAGCCATTACTTAGAACATATATAGTAAGTTTTGAAGGAAATGTTAATCCAGAGAAATTGGCATTGAAGCTGCAACAAGAAAATAAATTTATTGAAATAGCTGAGCCTATCTATCCAAGTAAAGTTCAAGGGTTCACACCAAATGATCCCTATATTCAAAATCAAGAAGATGCCCTTGAACTAATTAAAGCATTTGATGCATGGGAAATAAGTACTGGAAGTGAAGATATAACCATTGCAATTAGTGATAATGGAATACAACAAACCCATGAAGATTTAAGAAATAACATTGCATATAACACAGATGAAATCCCAAATAATGGTATTGATGATGATGAAAATGGCTATATAGATGATTACAATGGGTACAATTTTGACGCGAATGAACAAAATCAGAAGTGGTCTAATACATATACAAATAATGACCATGGGACTCTAGTAGCAGGTATTGCTGGAGCTGATTTCAATAATGACTTAGGCGTAGCAGGGGTAGGTGGCGAATCTAGAATCTTTCCCATTAGGATTGGTTCTGATGAAATAAACGCAAGATTCACTTTATATGATTATGAATCTATTATATATGCTGCTATCAGTGGATTTGATGTAATAAACTGTAGTTGGGGATTACCTAAGACTTATTCAGATATAGAACAATCAGTAATTGACTATGCGGTCACTAATGACGTAGTTGTAGTAGCTGCTGCTGGAAATGAAACTGATTTAGAAAAATATTATCCTGCCGGTTATGATGGTGTTCTGGGAGTAGGGGCTGTTACTGCGTTTGACTCTGAAGCTGGTGGTCCTAAAGGATCGCACTTAGATATATTTGCACCAAGTAGTCAGAATTATACTACTGACTTAGACCAAGGACAAAACACTCCTTACGAATCAATTACCACAGCAACCAGTTTTTCTGCACCTGTTGTTTCTGGTGCAGCAGCAATATTAAGAGCACACCGACCAAAACTTTCAGCTTTGGAAGTAATTGAATTCCTCAGACAGTCTGTTGATGATATTAGTGAAGATAGACCATTCTATAAACAGATAACCACTGGTCGATTGAATATGCTGAAAATGCTAACAATTGAGCCAATGTCTATACCGGGCATTAGAGTTGAAGAATCAAGATATTTTGATGCAACCGGAGCTCCTGCTGAAAGATTTGAAATAGGTGATACTGCTTTTGTGGAGTTAACTATCAGTAATGTATTAGGTGATGGTAATGATTTAGATTTCAATTTATCCGTTGGATATCCTGAATTCCCAATTTTGGAATTTATTGAATCAGAATTTAATGATATAAATATAAAAAGATATGAATCATTTACTACAGGTAGATTTAAATTTGTAGTTGTTAATGAATCTTCAGAATACCTAACAATGAGGTTGGATATTTCTGGACCTAATGATTATAAAGATTTTGTATTGTTCGACTTTGTACCAAATTCTGAGATTACTACATTTGAGAATGAAAAAATCAAATTTTCTGTTTCTGATGTTGGCACATTTGGATATGAATCTGGATCCTTTTTTCAAAATTATAAACTAGGAGTTGGATTCATTAATAAGGATTATGGTAATGGCCTCTATAGAGCTGGTGTATTTGCTGTTGAAGATGATAACAATGTGATTACTTCATTGGAAATGGCAAATGACGAAAGTGAGTTTTATAATGTAAAACCATATAATAAACCAAGTAATACCTCTGCAATAATGAGTAATGACCCATTTAGAAATACCAGAATTGAAATTCGACAAACAATTGAGTTACCAAGAAATTTACCATGGGTTAGAATTAAAGTAGATGTAACAGATAGTGCTGCATTTGGTGGCCAGTATTCTATTGGTTATGAGTTTGACTGGGATATTGGTTTAAACCCTGCATATAAAAATAATACTACTTCATTTTTACCCAGTGCAAGACCAAGTAATATTGATGAGGAAAAGTTTGCTTCTATCTCAACTTCAGGTTTTGGTGATTTACCAAGTTTTGGTGTTGCTATGTACTCTGATGAAGAAGATGCTTTAGCTCAAGCAGCAGGTTACTCTGCTGGAAACTCTGTTTCTAATAGTATATTAACTTCTACTATGCAAAGTGGAAAATCAATAATAACAGATGAAGTTGCTGATGTATATAATATAATTGGTATGAGATTTAACACTCCATTTGATGACTATGAAACTAAGACATGTTATTTATGTGTCTCTTCTGGTGATGACAACTCTGATTTAGCATCTAATTTACAAGAATGTGCATCTGGCATTACATCGGTTAATCTAGATAAATACGATGATAGTATTACATATATTGATAACATTTTTGAAGTTAATAGTGCTAACTACATTAAGGCTTATATAATTGATTTGTCTGGGAGAGTTATGTCTACTAACAGCAGCAATAGAATTAGTCTATCAGGTCTAAATCAAGGAGTTTATTTGGTCAGCTTTGAGTTTGATGAAGGTTTAGGATACTCAGTTCCAACATTGAGAGCAGATGCTGCGAATGAAGGAATTCAGCACTCTTTTTTACTTACTGAGGATTTATTTGCTCCAGGAGATAAGAAGTTAGTGAATCACAAGACGTATTACTATGTTGCTATTGCTTATGCGCACAATGAGTTTAAAAAGTACGATCCAAATGATCCTGCATTTATTGATGGACAGAAGATTCCTTATATTTCATCACGTCTTGGATATGATGGAGGAGAAATCAAATCTGTATCAGCAATTCCTCATCACCCAGCACCAGAAGCTGATGGTACAATCCAAAACATTGCATATGGATCTGGACCATTGATCACGCGTTTAGATGGATTTGGAAATGGTGGAAACGCAATTGATTTGCATTCTTCATCAGTTGATAACATCGTTGGTACTGGTTATGATTTAAGTCCTACTTACGATTATGGAAGAGGACCAATCAATGTGAAGGTTGTCGATCCATTAAATGTTGCAAGTGGTCAGTTTGAATTGAGATTCAGAGATTACGACGCAACAATTGAAAATGCAGCTGATACTGCAAGTTGGATTATTTACCAGTCTATTAACGGTGTTGTTGTCGATTCTGTTGATTCTGATCAAATGATTGGAATTGATCCTGAATTGTCAACAGATCCATTGATC
>JBDQHL010000080.1:0-5356 GCA_040264895.1 Bacteroidota bacterium | reverse complement strand
TCAATAATAATAATCTCGTATAACTCTAAAGATTATGTTGTAGATTGTATAAAATCAATTATTTATACATGCTATGATTTTATTCCAGAAATAATAATTGTTGATAATAACTCTAGTGATAATACTGTAGAAGTTATAAATCAACTATTCCCTGATGTCATAATTAAAGAAAATAGTGAAAATTTTGGCTATGCTAAGGCAATTAATATAGGTGCTAAAAATGCATCTGGTGATTATTTGATTTTATCTAATGCTGATGTGATATACAGAAAGAATTCTATACAAGAGTTAGTAAAAGTTATAAAATCTAAATACGCCTCAATATGTGGACCTCAACAAGTTTTTCCAGGTGGTAGATTTCAAAGATCATTTGGTTTTTTCCCCTCTAAAAAAAGAGCTTTTTTTGATTTACTGGGAATTACGAAATTTGTTCAATTGACTAAGAAAAAGGAATTTAAGAGAGCTAATCAGCTGCCTTATAAAGTGGAATATATCGACGGTGCTGTTTTATGCACTAAAAGAAATATTTTTAATGACTTAGGTGGTTTTGATGAGAGTTATTTCTTTTATTCTGAAGAAGTAGATTTCTGCTATAAAGCACACTTATCTGGATTAAAGTGCTCCATAATACCAAATAGTGTTGTAGTGCACCATCGTGGGGGCTCACAAGAAAATAAAGGTATGAGTTATAAGAGTATTCAAATGCTAGTTGGTAGTGAAGAATTATTCTTAAAAAAGCATGAAACAGAGCTTACAAATAAGGTTTATTTTGCTATTGAACTAGTTTATTTTAAATTATTGTCCTTGATCCATTCGGTAAGAGGCAACAAATCAAAAAGTGAGAATTGTAAGCTTTACGTAAAAGCCATAAATAATAGATGAGAAATAAAATGAAATACGAATTAGTAATTGCATATAGAATATACCCTTTAGTATCAAAAGTAGTAGCTTTCCATCAGGAAGATAAGTTAGAACTTTCTAGAGTGTGTTTAGAATCTTTTTATAAATCAGTTAAGAAAGTTAATGCATATATTTACATCATTTTAGATGGTTGCCCTGCAGAATATAAATCAATGTTTGAAAACACTTTAGAAGGATTAGATTACGAATTTATTGAGAAAGATGGAATTGGTAATGCAGGAACTTTTGATTTGCAAATGGATTTACTGCTCAATCAAGATAAAAGTGAAAATATATACTTTGCTGAAGACGATTACTTCTACTTGGAAGATGCATTTGAAGTATTAGTTAGTGCAGCTGGAACAAAAGGAGTTGACTTTCTAACACCTTATGATCATCCTGACTCTTACAACACAGAATTCCACAACTATAAAAAGGTTTACAGAGAAATAAATGGAAATAAGTGGGTTAATTGTTCTAGTACTACAATGACATTTATGACAACAAAACAAGTCCTAAAAGAAACTAAGCATATATTTGACACTTATACGAAAAGGAATTTTGATGCATCATTATGGTTATCAATGACTAAGCTCAATGCTTTTAATTTACCTCTAATTTTAAAACTACTATTTACAAACTTTCCTTTCTTCAAGTTTTACCTAAAGATGATATATTTCACAACACCACAGCTATTCTTTGGAAAAAAGAGATTATTACTACAAGCTATACCTGCTAGAGCTACCCACATAGAAAAAGACTTTCTCTCGAAAGATGTAGATTGGTACAAGGAGTTTGAAAAATATGGTTGCTAAGAAACTAAGAGTTATTATAGAAAATGATAAGATAGCAAAGATTGAAAACTCAGACACTACCTCTATTACTATCAATGGGATAGAAAATAAATATGATGGGTATATACTACCAGGTATTGTAGATGCACATGCACATATTATTGGACTAGGTGAGAACCTTAATACAGTTAGATTAGAGAAAGCTAAAAGCAAGAATCATGTCTTAGATATGATTTCTAAAATTCAATTGAATGATGGTTGGATAACTGGAAGAGGTTGGAACGAGGAACTTTGGGATGATAAAAAGATAAGTAAAGAAGATTTAGACAACATCAATTCAGAAGTACCTATCTTTTTAGTTAGAGTTGACGGACACGCAGCTTGGGTAAATTCAAAAGCATTAGAGTTATCAAATATTAGTAAGACAACAACAGATCCAGATGGGGGTAGTATTTTAAAAGATTTATATGGTAACCCCAATGGATTATTGTTAGATAACGCAATGGAGATAGTAAGAGATAATATCCCACCAAGAAGTATTGATCTAACTAAAAAATATATTCTTGATGCTTGTAATGAATGTAAAAAATACGGAATTGTAGAAGTTCACGATATGGATGTTCATTTAGAAGATTTGCCTGCCTACAAAGAATTAGATGCTGAAAATAAAATCCCAATAAGGCTAGTACAGTATATCAGAGGTTTCGATGATGAGTACAAAAGACATCAAGCAAGACCATTTCACGGAAATAACCTAATAATAAAAGGTTTAAAATTTTACGCCGATGGTGCTTTAGGTAGCCGAGGTGCTTTGATGATCAATAACTATAATGATATGGATACACAGGGTTTAGAATTAATTTCTGTGAATGATTTAACACATAAAGCTGAAGAAGGTTGCAAAGCTGGTTGGGATATTGCAGTTCATGCAATAGGTGACAAAGCAAATAGAAATGTATTAGATGCTTACGAGTTCATAAGGTCAAAAGGTTATACTAATATACTTAGAGTAGAGCATTCGCAATTAATAAATAAAGACGATTTGAACAGATTCAACCACTTGGATGTATATGCAAGTGTACAACCTATCCATTGCACATCAGATAAGAAAATCGCAATCCAAAGACTAGGAACAGATTATAAGTACCCTTATCCATGGAATTCATTAGCAAAAAATGGAGCTAAGTTAATTGCAGGCTCTGACTTCCCTATCGAATCACACAATCCATTTTTAGGAATAGATTCATTCGTTAACAGAATACCAATAAATGAGCAAGAGTCTTGGCAAGAAGAAGAAACTATTTCAATTGCTGAATCACTTGATGCGTATTGTTATGAACCACACAATGCTAGTGGTGTTGGTGGAAATAGAAATAGATTAGTAGTTGATAATTATGCGAACTTATGCATTGTAGATCATGATTTTACTGATAAATCAAGAATCAAATCTACAAAGATACTAGCTACTGTTTCTGATGGTAATCCAACTAACTACCTATAAAACTTTGTAATTATAATAATTATTGTTAATTTTGTGTCCTTTGCATTGGCAAAGTAAATAGGAATGCAATAGCAAGCTAATCTATTGACATTCATTTGTTTAACTAAATTTTATTTTTTTGGAGAGCTAAATGGCAGAAAATGCTGTGAACGAATCACAAAAAAACGAAGAAGTAGCAAACGTACAAGAACAAGCTGCTTCTGCACCTAAGAAGAGTGACAAACCTACTGTTACTGAACTTATGGAGAAAGGATTTGATAGTTTTTTAGACTTAGATGACGACAAATACGGTAAGATGGCGTCTGGGTCTGTAATCGAAATCAAAGAAGATGAATTAGTTGAAGGTAAGATTGTAGAGATTACCAAAGACGAAGTTCATGTTGATATTGGGTTCAAATCCGTTGGTATTATTCCAAGAGCTGAATTAATAGGTTCAGAAAATTATGAAGTTGGTCAACAATTAGATGTATTTATTGAAAATATTGAAGATTCGGGTGGCAATCTAATTTTATCCAGAAGACGTGCAGACTTTATGAAGATCTGGGACGATATTATGGATATGTTTGAGAATAGCAAAGTAACAACTGTTAACATCCTAAGAAGAATCAAAGGTGGTATGGTAGTTGATTTAATGGGTATCGAGGCATTCTTGCCTGGTTCACAAATCGACGTTAGACCAGTTAGAGATTTTGATGCTTGGGTTGGTAACGATATTGAAGTTAAAGTTGTAAAAGTAAATCATCCTAATGAGAACGTAGTAGTGTCTCACAAAGTATTACTAGAAGAGCAACTAGCTGAACAAAGAGACGAAATCATGTCTAACTTAGATAAAGGTTTGGTACTAGAAGGTACTGTAAAAGCAATCTCTGATTTCGGTGTATTCGTTGATTTGGGTGGTGTAGATGGCTTAGTTCACATTACTGATTTATCTTGGGGTCGTGTATCACACCCATCTGAAGTAGTTGACTTAGATGAAACTGTTAAAGTTGTTATCTTAGATTACGACAGAGAAAGAAAGAGAATTTCATTAGGTATGAAGCAACTTACTGAACACCCTTGGGAAAGTATTGGTGCTAAATACGAAGAAGGTACTAAAGTAACTGGTAAAGTAGTTAGCTTAACTGATTACGGTGCTTTTATTGAAATAGAAAAAGGTATAGAAGGATTAATTCACATTAGTGAAATGAGCTGGACTCAGCACATTAAGCATCCTTCACAAATGGTTTCTATGGGTCAAGAAGCAGAAGCTGTTGTACTTAATATAGATAAAGATGATAAAAAATTAGCCCTAGGAATGAAGCAATTAGAGCCAGATCCTTGGGAAGATTTAATGAAGAAATATCCAGTAGATTCTAAGCACGAAGGTATAGTTAGAAACTTAACTAATTTTGGTGTATTCGTAGAATTGGAGCCAGGTGTTGATGGACTAGTTCACATAAGTGACTTATCTTGGACTAAGAAAATTCGCCACCCTGGAGAATTCGTTAAGAAAAATGACAAGTTAGGAGTAACTGTACTTAGTATTGATTCTGACCAAAGAAGAATTGCTTTAGGTCACAAACAAGTATTAGATAACCCTTGGGATACTTTCGAGAATTCTTATGGTGTTGATTCTGAAACTGAAGCTAAGATTGAAAGAATAATTGAAAAAGGTGTTATCGTAGAATTACCTGACGGTGTTGACGGTTTCGTTCCTGTTTCACAATTATCTTTTGCACCAGTTAAAACTATCAGCGATTACTTCAAACCAGGTGATTTATTACCTCTAAGAGTTGTTGAATTTGATAAAGAATCTAAGAAAATTGTATTGTCTGTAGTGGAAGCACTAAGACACAAACAAGCAGATGAAATTGAGGCTTACAATAAGAAGCATCCAGTTCCAAATGCTGAGAAATACACTCTAGAATCTGTTCAACAAGCAACTCCTGAAGAGATTGAAGATTTCTTAAGAGAAACTTCTGTTCTTAATAGCAACACGGTTGAGTCTAAAACAAAAGATAAACCTAAAGCTAAGAAAGAAGAGAATGTAGAAGAAAAAGCTGAAGAGCCGAAGGAAAAAGCTAAGGAAGAAAAGGCTGAAGAGCCAAAAGAAGAAACTAAAGAAGAAGAAGAATAATCTTTTACAATTAGCTTAAGATTACAAAGCCGAATTACTTAATTG
>JBDQHL010000079.1:0-5508 GCA_040264895.1 Bacteroidota bacterium | reverse complement strand
GTTAAGGAAAGTGTATAAAATTTAACTAATAATAGCTTTTTTTGATTTATTTTAAGGCAAGTCTAAAAGGGCTTGCCATTTTTATTTTTTTATAATTCTATAAGTCTTATCGTTTACTATTATGTATACACCAGAAGGCTCACCTGATAAATCAATAAATCCTAAATTAGTATCACTGCCTTCAAAAACAACTTTACCTACAAAATTGATAACTCTAATATCTTGTGAATTATTTTCATTATTGATATTTACAATTCCATTTGTTGGGTTAGGGTAAGGGTTATTCTTTACTGAGTTCATGCTTTCAACATTTATAAAACTACAACCAGCTTGAACATTTGCAATGCTGTTACAATCGGCAGTATTGCCCTCAAAAATGAAATCTGAATAATCCCTCAAAGCACAAATTCCCATCACTGAACATCTTGACAATTTCTTATTATCAACTACAACTACATTAGAATTTATTATTGATTCGCCATTGAATCTAAAACCATTTAGTTTTTGAAGCGACTCTAAACCATCCAATGCAAATAAATTATCATTCTCTTTTATTGTTAGGTCACCCATAAGTGAATCTAGGTTATCAATTCCCCAAAGATTAATTAGATTATCGTTTGATTCAATTTTAAAAAAACCTACTTCATCAATATGACTTTCAGAATTTTGTCCAATCATATTCAAGCTGTTTAAACCAGTCAAACCTATAATAGAATTATTATTTATTATTGAAACTCCGAAACCAACTTTATAAATATTATGAAGTCCTGTTAACCTTATTAAGTTTGTGTTTTTTATAATAAGCACACCACTTAATGATTCTATATTTTCTAAAGGTAGTAATGAATTTATTTCAGAGTCAACTGGATCAATAATGATTGAAGCGTCTAAGTCTGAACAATCGCTATAAGTTTCTCCGTATAAGTCTATATCAGCTTGACTATGGAAAAATAGAGTATCACCTTGAAAGCAGTCTGAGGAGACTAAGAATTGAAATGAGAATAAAACAGTTGTAAATAGTAGTATTGAAAATTTCATAGTAGCTCCTTTATTATTATGAATAAATTTATAAATTATGTAGCTATTAAACAAATTTTCTATTTAACCCTTCCGGGGTTTTCCTTTACAAACTGGGACCAATTATTTGGACTTTTTTTATTGCTATTACCTAACTTCATACAATGACAAATAGCAATAGCCAAAGCATCTGTAGAATCAAAGAATTTAGGAATTTCTTCGATATTGAGTAGTTTTTTTACCATAAACTGAACCTGTTCCTTACTAGCTTTGCCTTTTCCAGTAACAGATTTCTTTATTTCATTAGGTGAATATTCGAAAACAGGTAAATTACTCTGCGTGGCAGACAAAATAGTAACTGCTCTAGCGTGAGACAGTTTTACAAGTGATTGTACGTTCTTCGAGAAGAACAACGACTCAAAGGCACTGATTTCAGGATTAGTTCTCTTAATTACTTCTAGAACTGATTCATTTAATATTTGTAATCTACCATTAAAATCCTCTGATTGCTGCTTGGCCTTAACCACTCCATACTCAACTAAGCTGAAAGAATTACCAACCATGTCCACTACTCCATAGCCACAAACTACAGAGCCTGGATCTATTCCAATCACTCTCATTTATATATCCAGCTGATCTATAATCGAATCGTCTATATCAGCATTATTATAAATATTTTGAACATCATCTAAATCTTCCATTTTTTCGATAAAAGTCATTACTCTTTTTGCTAAACTTACTTCAGTTACAGCAACTTTGTTTTTAGGAATGTATTCCAATTGACTCTCTTCAACCTCGAAAATACTCTTATCAAAGTAGTCATTTACTGTATTATAGTCTTCCATAGCACAAATAATTCTAGAGGTATCTGGGCTGTATTCCACATCTTCCCCACCTGCTTCCAACGCCTCCATCATCAAATCATCTTCACTAGCACCTTTGGTTTGAATTACAATCACACCTTTTCTATCAAAGTTCCATGCTACTGAGTTTGTTTCACCCATGTTGCCATCATACTTGCTAAATGTAGCTCTAACTTCAGAGACTGTTCTATTCTTGTTGTCAGTGATTGTTTCTACAATCATAGCTACCCCATTGGGCCCATACCCTTCATAAGTGTACTCTTCTAAGCTCTGCCCTTCTAGGTCACCTGTTCCTTTCTTGATTGCTCTCTCGATATTATCTTTGGGCATATCTTGAGCTTTAGCTTTTTTTACTGCTAGTCTCAAGCGAGGGTTCATGTCTTCATCACCACCGCCCTCTCTTGCAGTTATAGTTATTTCCTTACCCAATTGAGTGAATATTTTCCCTCTTCTTGCATCTTGTCTTCCTTTCCTGTGCTTTATGTTAGCCCATTTACTGTGTCCAGCCATAATACTATCCTTATTATTCTTTTTCTTGTTTCATTACTTTATAACAAAATATTAATTCTTCTGTTTTTTCAAAATCAATTATTTTCAGATTCTAACAGATTTATAAAATTACTATAAACTGACGATTTGCACAATATATTTTTGCATCCTGTTACAAACAAACCATACTTTGCTCTTGTAATTGCAACGTTTAGTTTTCTGTCTATTTCATTTTCATTAATAATTACTATCGATTGCATATTCTGCAGGTGCTCCTCATTGTTCACCGCAAAAGAGATAATAATTATATCTCGTTCACTCCCTTGAAAACGTTCCACTGTATCAACATCAATCATCTCGGAATATTCTGCTAATGTGTTCTTTATCAATGCACATTGACTTCTAAATGGACTAATTACTCCAATAGACAAATCTTTAGTTTCTGCTTTGCCCTTTAGTCTTTTTACAGTTTTTAATACATATTTTGCTTCGTTAAAATTTACAAAAGGTTCGTATTCTTTCTCAGAATTAAAAAATTCCATTTGATTCCAAACGCTACTCTTATACCCTTCAATAAGCTCCAGATTATTGGTATAAAATAATTCATTAGCTATTTGCATTATTGTCTCGTTCATTCTTCCCTGATGAGTTAGCATACCGTAAGAATGAGTCCAACCTCTCTTTCTAGCATTTTCTACCATTCTTTGAAAATAAGAATTTGACAAATCTTTCAATTCTATTTCAATTAAGCCACCTTCACTTACAGAACAGCTTTCTTTGTCTTGTGTCACTATTGCTGGTAATTGCTTCTCATCTCCTATAAATACTGTTTTCTTAGCTTTATGAAGTATATTGATTATATAAGGCTCTAATATTTGAGCTGCTTCGTCAACTATAGCTATATCAAATAATTTCAGTTCAAACAATTCCGGATGAGTTAATAAGGAAGCAACTGTACTCACTACAACTCTTACTTTATTAAACATAGTCTCTAACTCTTGCTTGCTATTGATATCACTTAATTTTGATAGGAGTACATCTTCATGTACCGAGGACTCCTTAGAACCCAAGCGTATAAATTCATAGTCAGTCCTATCTTTCAGAACCTGACAGATTTGATCAACAGCTCTGTTTGTATATGCTGTTAATAATATATTGCCAGTAGTTTTTTCATAGTAGTGTTCAACAATAGCCCTCATGGCATAGGAAGTCTTACCAGTACCTGGTGGACCTTGTATCATATAGTAAGATTCGGCAGCTATAGAGGCAGCCACCACTTCATTTTGTTTATCGTTCAAATATTTAAAATCAGTTTCTGTTTCACCTATGTATTGCTCATTAGCTCCAACCTTAATTCCAAATTTTTTATCATCTATAAAGTCTAAAATAATTGCAGGTAATTTTTTGTAAGTACTTTCATGAAAATCGCCTTCAATAGCCCAAAATTCATATTGATTAAGAAATTTTTGACCCAAAATCTTATTACGCAGGCTAACTATAACTCTTCGCTTGTCAATATACTTTATTACACCCTTCAGTATTTGCTCTTCCAACATTAATGAATTACCATACTCATCCGTAGGATAAACTATAATCTGGTCTCCTATTCTAAAGCTAGTTGTAGATTCTAATACTATATCAAAATTAAGATGATAAACTTCGAAGTCCGAATCATCATAATTCAACATTAGGTTGGACAGTACATTTCTGCTCTTCACTTTCCAGTGTTCAAGCCATAAATTTGAATATGACTTATCTCCCCTTTCACTATATATTCCAACTTTATTACTGAGTAACTCTCTAAATGTGAAAGAGAGCATCTCTTTGAAATAGCTATGTGCTAAATCAGATGAATTAATTAGTTTATCTTCGAAACGAGTTAAGTCACTATAAGAATATCTTGGTATTACCCCTTTTACTGACTCGCTAAGCTTAGAAACAGAATTGAAGTTGCCTGCAGCTAACTCAAAATAGAGCGATACAATCTTATTTCTTATTTCTACAATTTCTCTATATGTATTAGCTACTATTGGAACATTTCTAAGGGGTGATTTGTTATCTTTGGCATAATATATAGCAGAATTACCAATTCTATTTGGATAAACTGAACTAAGTAATAAATTGTAGCAACTAGCTTGTATGTAGTTATTTCTCCATACGTTCATTGAGTATTCTAATCCAGATCTTGTTTTAGTTCTAAAACTTGACTTTGGGAAACTCCCTGATTTTAACTCTATAATATCTTTCAGATTTTCATTGTCTTCGTTCACAACTAAGGCATCAAGTCGACCTTGTAAACCATAGTTTGGCGAAATAAAACTCGGCTCAATATATGTGTGTCCCTCTGGGATATCACTAATTGACTTAACCATAGTCAAATATATAGATGTGACTTTTTCTGTTATATTCGAGAGCTCATTTTTTGAATATGACGTCAAATAAAAGTACTGTAATGGAGATTTCGACAACTCAGAATCTATAAAGTTATCAATATCAATTTCTAATCCACTTATAATAGCATCGAATAAATTGTTTATTATGTTTCCTATAAGCATTGGTACCGAAGATGTTGATAAAGACAACCAACTCAACAATGCTAAATATTCACTTTCATCATTATTCTGAAAACAATTTGCAACCTCGGTAACATCGATTAAGTAGTTTGGCTCATAGACTAAAAATGTGTCTTTAGTACATGTATAAACAGAATACCCTTTTCTTTCATCTCTGTACTCTAGCTCAATTGCTTTTATATTAGTATACTGTTTTGAAATATCCCAAATAGATTCCCACGACTTACTCAAATATATAGCAACTTTGCCAACGTCATCGGACTCACCAAAAATCACTTTTTTATCATTATTGGGTTTAGAACGATTAGTTACTGCAAAATTAAATGATTCTATTTTCTTATCTTTTCTAGAGCTATAATCAATAATTGGTTCATTGTTCAAAAAACTAGATAATTCATTGTACTCAGATTTATCAGATACTACAAACAGTAGAATAATATTTACACATAGCGCAGAATTTATATCCTCTTGGGAAACAAAAAGTTCAGGATTTTTAGTTGACTTTACTACAAATTTTCGGTAACTATTTATTCTTTGGAATAATTCTTCATCTAATCCATACTTAT
>JBDQHL010000078.1:0-5856 GCA_040264895.1 Bacteroidota bacterium | reverse complement strand
GTATATAGTATATGAATATTGTAAAGTCTAATGTTATTAGTAGAATTAAATGAAAATACGTATTTTAGTGTGATTTAGAAAAAAAATCTGACTAAAATGACTCAAATGAAAAATATTCAAGTTTATAAGCCTACGCATCACGTAAGAATAGTTACAGCAGCATCTTTATTTGATGGCCATGATGTAGCTATCAATATCATGAGAAGAATACTTCAATCAACCGGAGCCGAAGTTATTCACCTTGGTCACAATAGAAGTGTAGCAGAAATTGTTGATTGTGCAATTCAAGAAGATGCTCAAGGAATTGCTCTAACCTCTTATCAAGGAGGTCATACAGAGTATTTGAAATATATGTATGATTTGATAAAAGAAAGAGGAGCAAATATAAAAATCTATGCTGGAGGTGGTGGTACTATCCTGCCGGAAGAGATTGAAGAGCTTCACGAATATGGAATAGATAGAGTTTATTCACCTGATGATGGTAGAGAACTTGGTCTTCAGGGTATGATAAATGACGTTATGGAGGGTTGTGATTTTTCAACTTTGAAAAATAATGATAATCAAATTGAAGATACTATAAAAAACTCATTAAATAATCTTGATAAGAAAGATAAGCAATCCATTGGGAGATTGATTACTGCAGCTGAAAACTACGAAGAACAATATCTTAACTTTGTTAGTGATGTAGAATCTAAAATGACTCGTAGAATACCAGTATTAGGAATAACTGGAACTGGTGGTGCTGGAAAATCTTCAATGATTGATGAATTGGTTCGAAGATTTATCATGGATTTTGAGGATAAATCTATTGCAGTAATTTCAGTTGATCCTTCCAAAAGAAAAACTGGAGGAGCATTGCTTGGAGATAGAATAAGAATGAACTCTATCAATAGTGACCAAGTCTATATGCGTTCGCTCGCTACTAGACAATCAAATTTATCTATGAGTAATCATGTTCAGCAAGCTATTAATATCTGCAAAGCAGCTGATTTTGATATGATTATTGTTGAAACATCTGGTATTGGTCAGTCAGATACTGAGATTACTAATCATTCAGACGTCTCAATGTATGTTATGACTGCCGAATATGGTGCGGCTACTCAACTTGAAAAGATCGATATGCTTGATTTTGCTGACATAATTGCTATAAATAAATTTGACAAGCGAGGCTCGCAAGATGCTTTGAGAGATGTTAAAAAGCAATACAAGAGAAATCATATGATGTTTGAGACACCAGATGAAGAACTACCTATTTTTGGCACTATAGCTTCACAATTTAATGACCCTGGTACAAATGTCTTATATAAAACAATAATACATACATTAGTTGCAAGAACAGAAGTAACTCATCTTGAAAGTAATTTTGAAGTTACTGATGAGATGTCAAAGAAAATTTATATTATTCCACCGGAAAGGGTAAGGTATTTGGCTGAAATTAAAGAAAATAGCGAACAGTATAATGAATTTGTTGAAAAGCAGGTTTCAATAGCCAGGAAAATGTATCAACTTAAAGGTACTATCAAAATTATTAACGATAGTATTGGTGAGAAAAAGATAGATATTGAAGAAGAAGATGGTATTGTAACAGCAATTGAATCAAAAACAGAAGCTCCTGGCTATTTAGGTGATTTGATGTCTGAGTTCAAAAAGCTTAGTGAACAAATTGATCCCGAGTGTAAAAAATCTATAGATGACTGGGAAAAAACTGTTGCTCGTTACAAAGCAGATAAATATCAATTCAAAGTAAGAGATAAGGTATTAGAACAAGATTTACATAGAACATCTCTATCAGGTACCAAAATACCTAGAGTATCACTACCAAAGTATAAGGATTGGGGAGATATACTAAATTGGATTCTAACAGAAAATGTACCTGGATTTTTCCCTTATTCTGCTGGTGTATTTCCACTTAAAAGAATCAATGAAGACCCTACTCGTATGTTTGCAGGCGAAGGTGGCCCAGAAAGAACTAACAGAAGATTCCATTATGTGTCTTCCGATATGGAAGCGAAAAGATTGTCAACAGCGTTTGACTCTGTAACACTTTACGGTGAAGATCCAGACCATAGACCAGATATTTATGGTAAAATTGGTAACTCAGGTGTTAGTATTGCAACATTAGATGATGCAAAAAAACTTTACTCTGGATTTGATTTATCCAGCCCAATGACTTCTGTTTCTATGACTATCAATGGTCCAGCACCTATGTTATTAGGTTTCTTTATGAATGCAGCAATTGACCAGCAATGCGAAAAGTATATAAAGGAAAATGGGCTAGAAGACGATGTAAATAATAAGATTGAAAAAATATATAAAGAAAAAGGTGTTGCAAGACCTGAATACAATGGAGATTTACCGAAGACTAATGATGGCCTTGGCTTAATGCTTATAGGAGTTACTGGTGATGAGGTGTTAGACATTGATGTATATGAAAAAATTAAAGCTGAAACATTAACCAAAGTTCGTGGTACAGTTCAAGCAGACATTTTAAAAGAAGACCAAGCTCAGAACACATGTATATTCTCTACTGAGTTTGCACTTAGAATGATGGGCGATATACAGCAATATTTCATAGATAATGCTGTTAAAAATTTCTACTCAGTTTCAATCTCTGGTTATCATATTGCAGAAGCAGGAGCTAACCCAATAACACAGTTAGCATTGACATTATCTAATGGATTTACATATGTAGAATACTATTTGAGTAGGGGTATGGACATTGATGATTTTGCACCTAACTTATCATTCTTCTTCTCTAATGGGGTTGATCCTGAATACTCTGTAATTGGTAGAGTTGCAAGAAGAATATGGGCAAAGGCAATGAAGTACAAGTATGGCGGAAACTCACGTTCACAAAAATTGAAATACCATATACAAACTTCTGGTCGTTCTCTGCATGCACAAGAAATTGCTTTTAATGACATAAGAACAACACTTCAAGCACTCTATGCAATATTTGATAACTGTAATTCTTTGCACACTAACGCTTATGATGAAGCAATTACAACTCCAACTGAGGAGAGTGTAAGAAGAGCGATTGCAATACAGATGATTATAAATAAAGAACTTGGTTTAGCCAAGAACGAAAATCCAATTCAAGGTTCATTTATTATAGAAGAACTAACAGATTTGGTAGAAGAAGCTGTACTGAAAGAATTCCAAAGTATCTCGGAAAGAGGCGGTGTACTTGGAGCTATGGAAAGAATGTATCAACGTTCTAAGATTCAAGAAGAATCTATGTATTATGAGCACAAAAAACACAGTGGTGAGTTGCCACTGATTGGTGTAAATACTTATTTAGATCCTAATGGCTCTCCTACTATTGTTCCTAAGGAAGTGATACGCTCTACAACTGAAGAAAAAGAATTTGCAATAAAGACGCTCAACAAGTTTATAGATAGAAATAACACTAAAGCTGAGGAAGCGATAACTAACCTGAAAAAAGCAGCTATTGAAAATGGTAATACATTCGACTCACTTATGGAAGCAACTAAGTATTGTTCATTAGGTCAGATATCCAATGCACTCTATGAAGTCGGTGGTCAGTATAGAAGAAATATGTAAGTAAATAATACCTGAATATTGTCAACACAATTTTGAATTAAATACTCATGGAATTATATTAAATCAAATTAATTAACTAATAAAAAGAATATAATGTTTGAATTTGGAATAAAAAATATAGCATTTTTAATCATATTTACTGGAGCTGCAATATTTTTTGCAACAAATGTAAAAAGATTAATAGATTGGCTAAAGATAGGAAAAGTAGATAATAGATTTGATAATGTTGGTGAAAGAATAAAGCAAACATTAATTGTTGCTATTGGTCAAAAGAAAATACTTCGAGATAAAAAAGCTGGCCCAATTCATGCTGGAATTTTTTGGGGTTTCTTAATTCTATTATTTTCTGCAGCTAACTCTGTATTAACAGGATTTGGTATAGTAAATATATTTAATTACTTAGGTCCAATATATAGTGTTATAACTATACTTACTGATATCTTTATTGCTCTAATTATAATTGCTGTAATGGGTGCTCTTTATAGAAGATACATAATGAAGGTTGAAAGACTACCTAAAAATAAAGATGAAAAAGTCGAGGCATTTGCTATACTTGTTACTATATTTTTCATAGTAACTTCATTATTATTTGAAAATGCAGCTATGATAGCAATGGGGACACATTCATCATGGGCGGTAAACCCTTTAGCTTCTGCTATAGCACCATTGTTTAGTCTTACAGCTGCAAATATTGTATATAATGTATCATGGTGGCTACATATTATATTAATTTTAGCATTTATGAATTTCCTTCCTTATTCAAAACATTTACACGTACTTACAAGCGTATTGAATGTTTATTTCTCAAACTTAGGACCAACAAATAAATTAGAACAAATTGATTTTGAAGATGAAAGTATAGAGTCTTATGGTGTAACTGATATTGACGACTTATCATGGAAGTCACTATTAGATGGTTATACATGTACTCATTGTGGAAGGTGTACTAGCGTTTGTCCAGCAAACCAAACTGGTAAAATACTTGACCCAAGAGAGATTATAGTTCAAATAAGAAACAGAACTGAGGATGTAGCTCCAATTAAGTTAAAGCAAAAAGAAGCTGAAAAAGTAGGTACAGAATACGAACCTTCAGAACAAGAGCAACAGCTTTTAGATAAAAAATTAGTTGGTGATTATGTTAATCCCGAGGCATTATGGCAATGTACTACTTGTTCTGCATGTATGGAAGAATGTCCTGTAAACATTGAGCATGTTCCTGCTATAGTTGGAATGAGAAGATCATTAGTGATGATGGAAGCTGATTTTCCACAAGAGTTAGCTGGTGCTTTTAATAATATCGAGAATAATGCTGCACCTTGGGCATTCCCACAAGAGGAAAGAGCTGATTGGGCAGAAGGAACGGACGTGCAAGAAGCTGCTGATAAACCAGAATTTGATATTTTATTCTGGGTTGGTTGTTCAGGTAGTTTTGATGATAGATCAAAAAATATCACCCAATCATTCGCTAAACTTATGAATAAAGCGGATATTAACTTTGCGATATTAGGTAAAGAGGAGTCTTGCAATGGAGACCCTGCAAGAAGGGGTGGTAATGAATATCTCGCTGACATGTATGTTAAAATGAATATAGAAACCATGGGGAATTACAATGTAAATAAGATTGTAACTACTTGTCCTCATTGCTTTAATACATTGAAGAATGAGTATCCTGATTTTGGTGGAAATTATGAAGTAATTCATCATTCAGAATTTTTAGAGAATCTTATAGAAGAAGGTAAACTTCCTTTCAACCATGATATCAAGAAAGAGCTTAGTGTTGTATTCCATGATTCATGTTACTTAGGAAGATTGAATAATAACTACGATTCACCAAGAAATATTATTAATAAAATACCAGGACTTACTGTATTAGAACCGAAAAGGACAAAAGACAAAGGGCTTTGTTGTGGTGCTGGTGGTGCCCAAATGTTCATGGAAGAAACTGAAGGTAAGCGAGTTAACGCTGAAAGAACAGAGGAATTACTCGGTACGGGAGCAAAAACAATTGCTCTTAATTGTCCATTCTGTATGACGATGATAAATGATGGTGTTGGTAATTCGGGTGCTGAAGGTGTAGAAGTGAAAGATATATCTGAAATATTATTAGAGCATATTGAATCTAATCATAAATAAGAAATATTAGTAATTGCTTATTTTGCAAGCGTTAAGACCAAATATCTTAGAGATTGTAGTTCGGTATTTAGCAATTAGAGAGTAAACTGGATTTGAAATAAAAACAACAAATGGGTTATCTAATAGATAACCCATTGCTTTATATATACCATTCATTTT
>JBDQHL010000077.1:0-5883 GCA_040264895.1 Bacteroidota bacterium | reverse complement strand
TATATTTAATAAAACAATAGCAAGAAATAAACCAGTTGATGAACTTTATGATTTAATTGCAATTAGATTAATTTTAGATACAGATGATGAAAATATGTGCTTTTATGTTTATGGCTTGGCAGCATCTATTTATCCACCAGTACCAGAGACTTTTAAGGACTATATAAATGCTCCAAAACAAAATGGTTACAAGTCTATTCATTGTGCAGTACAAGGACCCCAAAGAAAGCCTGTAGAGATTCAAATTAGAACAAAAGAAATGCATGAAATAGCTAAAAGAGGTGTAGCAGCACATTTTAATTACAAAAAAGGATTTCTTCCTGCTAAATCAGTATTCGATAATCCAAATGCTGTTGAGTGGATGGACTCGGTAAGGGAAATGATAGAAAATAACGAAACTGAAACACCAGAAGAGTTATTTAATTTCTTAAAACGAAATTCATTCTTAGATGAGATTCATATATTCACTCCTAGTAATGAGTTACACACTTTCCCTAAGAACTCTACACCTTTAGATTTTGCATATGATATTCATACTGCTTTAGGTAATCATTATATTGGAGCTAAAGTAAATGGAAAAATTGTGCCTATTGATTATAAACTTCAAAGTGGAGATCAGGTTGAAATATTAAAATCTAAGAAGGTCTCAGTAAGTGAAGAATGGCTTAGGTTGGTTACAACACACAAAGCAAAGTCAGCAATTAATAAGTACTTGAAATCAGTAAAAACTAATTTCTATAAGAAAGGAAGAGAAAAGTGGGAATTAGAAGTAATAAATAGTGATTTTGGACTAAGACAAGTACTTATAGATAGATTAGTTGAAGAATTAAATTTAGAATCTGAAAGACAACTATATATTGAAATTGGTAAGAATAATATTGAAATTCCATACATAGTTAATTTACTACAAGAGTATTCTAATAATAAAAATGCCAAGAAGACATCAACTAAAAGTAAACCTCAAAGAAATGAACCAATAATCAAATCATTAGAAATAATTGGCACAGACAGACCGGGTATAGTAAATGATATTACAGAATGTTTAATTGCCAAAGAGGGTGTTAGTCTAAACGGAATTTCATTTGACAGATTAGAAGACTCATTCGAAGGTCTTATTACAATTAGAGTTTCTAACTCATATGAATTAAGTAACATAGTTAAGGCAGTCCATAAAATAAATGGTATAGAGAAGGTTACCTATACTTGATAAAAAAGAATTGTGGAAAATGAAAATGAATCATTTTTTTGAATTCGTTAAAAAAAAAGTATATTTTTGTCTAATTATATTTTGAAATCAATAGACTTGTTTTAATATGACATTAGCAACGATTTTATTTTTAATCCTTAGCATTATAGCAATAGCTACAGCATTTGGTACTGTTGCTTCTAAGCATCCAGTAGTTTCTGCTATGAACTTAGTCCTCCATTTCTTAATGCTGGCTGGGCTTTACCTTACTTTAAACGCACAGTTTATTGCGATATTACAGATATTAGTTTATGCTGGTGCTATTATGGTATTGGTTGTATTCGTAATACTGCTTTTAAACCTTGGAAAAGAGGACGATGCTGAAAGTAAGTTTACTGCAAGGAAAGGTGTAGCCATGACTTTCGGAGCAGCTTTTGTTGTGCAGACTTTAGTTTTATTTACCAGTGCTGGGGAATTCACTAGTGAAATCACAGCTAAATCAGTTACAACTGGTTATGTTAAAAATTTAGGTTACAAATTATTCACAGAATATTTATTCCCATTTGAATATATTGCACTTTTATTATTGGTTGCAGTCATGGGAGCACTCCTACTAGGTAAAAAGAAAGTATTTTTAGAAAGAGATATAACACAGAAGAGTTTAAAATGATTGAAGCAATTCCATTAGAATATTATCTTATTTTATCAGCAACTATATTTGCTATAGGTTCTGTTGGTGTTTTAACGAGAAGGAACGCTATAGTAATATTTATGTGCATTGAGTTAATGCTTAATGCTGTTAATATAACATTAGTAGCATTTTCTTCATTTATGGGTGATGCTTCTGGTCAAATTTTCGTGTTTTTTGTTATGGCGGTTGCTGCAGCAGAAGCGGCAATAGGCTTGGCAATTGTGTTAGCACTTTTTAGAAATAAAAAGACAGTTTATGTCGATGAAATTAATTTACTTAAGTGGTAAATTTAACAAACTTAGACGTAAATTAAATCTAATAGAGATTGTTAATATTTTTTTTCTTAGCTAATTCTTGCATCTATCAAGGACTACAAAGGATTTAGATATTTTTATTTAAAATTTTATTTGCATTTTATAGTATTCTCTATTACTTTTGAAAAAGTAATAATAGCAGCATAAAGGGATGATACATACCCAAATGTACTCCACTTTATATAATTAATACAATATAATGAGTTAGAACTTTGATTAACGAGAGTCCACAAGACGTCTCGGAAACCGAACTTAGTCGTAATTGGAAAAAATACTTAACTCCAATTTTACTGCTTTTAATAGTAGTTGTTGTGGTGTATTTATCAAATATTTCTAATAATTGGTTTACGAGTCAAAAAATTACTAAGTATAGTATTAGTGGGACTAACTTAAGTGATTCTAGCAAGTTCTTTGAAATAGCTAAAGAGATTTCTTTTCAGAAATCTAAAGATAGTGTGTTACTAAAATTAATAGAAAATAGAATTGAAAAGAATGCATACGTAAGTAAATGCATTGCATCTTTTTCTGGTGTAGATGGAATTGATGTAAGTGTAGTAGAGAGAACCCCTTACGTTTATTTTCAGACTAATAATAGTTTAAACTATATAGATAAAGAAGGTAACCTATTACCTTACAAAGTTTTGGTAGAACATTCTGATTTGATAATTCTTTCAGGATTTTCAATATCTGATTCATTGTTATTAAACAAGGCAATTGTAATTGCAAGTCAATTATATGAACGTAAAAGGCTATCACATTCTATTAGTGAGATTAGATACATTGACAATGACAAAGGATTTGAATTTATTGGTGTGTTTGATAATAATACTATCTACTTCGGCTTAGACGAGAATGTAAAAAAGAAAATAGAAAAGTTAAATATGTTATATACAAATGAATCTTCAAAGTTAGTTCTTAGAGAGAATGATATTTTAGATTTAAGATGGTATGATAGAATAATATTGAGCAAAAAATAATTTATATAGGGTAACATAATGTCTTCTAATATATCAAAAGAACTTCCGATATCTGTGGGTCTTGATTTAGGTACATCTAAAGTTTGTGCTTTAGTAACTTCACCTAATCCTGATGATGACACTTTAAAAATTCTAGGTATAGGAATAGCAGAAAGCGAAGGGCTCAACCGAGGTGTTGTAGTTAATATAGAAAAAACAATTAGAAGCATAAAAAAAGTTATAGAACAAGCAGAACAACAATCAGGAATAAAAATCAAAGAAGTTACGGTTGGAATTGCTGGAGATCACATCGACTCTATTAAGACTAGAGGAATAATAGGAATTTCTAATAATGAACAAGAGATTACACAAGCTGATGTAGATAGATTGCTAAGTGATGCTAGTAAAATTGTTATTCCGTCTGAAAGACAGATTTTACACGTAATCCCTGAAGAGTTTATAATAGATGGTCAGGATGGAATTACAGATCCTATAGGAATGTCAGGAATAAGGTTAGAAGCTCAAGTAAATATAATAACTGGCCTTAAGACAGCGATAAACAACATACATAGATGTGTAGAAAGACTAGGTATAAAGGTTAAAGACGTTATTCTAGAACCTATAGCTAGTAGTAAATCTGTATTGTTAGAAGCAGAAAAAGAAATAGGTGTTGCAATTGTTGATATTGGGGGCGGAACTACCGATTTAGCAATTTTCCACGAAGGCATATATAAGTTTACTTCTGTTTTTGCATTAGCAGGAAAGCATGTCACAGATGATGTAAGAACTGTACTTGGAATAGTAAATAGCCAAGCTGAAAAAATTAAAAGAGATTATGGTTACTGTTATCAAAACTCAATAATGAAAGATGATGTTTTTATGGTTCCAGGTATAGGTGGTAGAAAACCTATGGAGATAAAGAAGTCTCAACTTTGTGAAATTATTGAACCTAGGATGAGAGAATTATTCGAGTTTGCTTTAGCAGAAATACATAGATCAGGATTTGCGGATAAATTAGGTGCTGGTGTTGTAGTTACAGGTGGTACCACATTATTGAATGGTACTGAAGATTTAGCACGTGAAGTATTCGGTATGCCAGTTAAAATAGGTATACCCACTAATCTTACTTATAGTGGTTTAGCTCCAGAAGTTGGAAGTCCAATTTATGCAACATCTGTTGGTTTAGCTCTAAATAGCATTGATGAATTAAAATCAAATCTGGTTAAAGAGGAAGCTAAATCAATTGATGAAGAACTCAATGAAGAAATTGTTGAAGAGAAACCTGAAGTAGAAGAAATAGCAAAAAGTAAAAAGCTGCTATCACTAATGGACAAGGCAAAAAAGAGAAAAATGCAAAAAGAAACACCAGACAATAGAAATAACATTTCAGGTTTTGGTGGTAGAATAAAGAAATTTATAGAAGAATTATAAAATTACAGATATTAATATTTTCGGGGGAAACACATGATATCAATAGATACTCATTCGCAAGACAGAAGCGCTAAAATAAAGGTAATTGGCGTTGGTGGCGGTGGTGGAAACGCTATAAACAACATGATCGAGAAAGGTTTAGGTGGTGTTGAATTTATAGTTGCTAACACAGATAATCAAGCATTAGAATATAACAGAGCTGATATAAAATTACAGTTAGGTAAACAAAAGACTAAAGGATTAGGTGCTGGTGCTGATCCTAATATAGGAAAAACATCTGTAGAAGAAAGTATAGAAGATATCAAAAAAATGCTAGAAGGTACTGATATGGTATTTATCACAGCCGGAATGGGTGGTGGTACTGGTACTGGAGGCGCTCCTGAAATAGCTAAACTAGCTAAATCCATGGACACCTTAACTGTTTCAATCGTTACTACACCATTTGCTTGGGAAGGTAAACGAAGAATGGAAGTTGCTAATAAATGGATAGAAGAGTTAAGACAAAATGTTGATGCACTGATTGTAATTCCCAACCAAAAATTATTAGAAATAATTGATAAAAATACAAGCCTCAAAGATGCATTCTTAAAAGTTGATGAAGTATTGTACAATGCTACCCGTGGTATTTCAGATATAATATCACAACACGGTGTTGTAAATGTTGATTTTGCTGATGTAAGAACTATCATGAAAGACAAAGGTGATGCTTTGATGGGTATTGGTATCGCAACAGGTGATAACCGTGCAATTGAAGCTACTGAAAAAGCAATTAACTCCCCTCTACTTGACGGAATATCAATTGAAGGATCCAAAGGTGTTCTGGTAAACATTAGTGGTGGTTCTGATATGACAATGTTCGAAGTTTCTGAAGCAGTATCTGTTGTTGAATCTGCTGCAGGTGGCAATGCAAACATTATACACGGTGTCGTTTACAATGATGATATGGAAGATGGTATAATGGTTACAGTAGTAGCTACGGGGTTTAATAGCGAAGTACAAAACCAAGAAGATAATGAAGTTAATAAAAGACTTGAAAAGAAAGAAAATAATGATTTAAATGCTTTTGGAGCAAGATTTAAGGACTCAAGTCCAAAAGGTTTGACTGATTTAAAAAAGTATTCTATTCCTGCAGTTCACAGAACAAACAGAATTTCTAGCAGTTCCGAAAATGTTAATGAAGTTAGTACTAAAATGAATAGTACAATAGAAACAAAGAAAAATGAAGCAACCAGCGATAATTCTAATAAGAGAATAGACGAAAAAGTTGCAGATAAAATTAAGAAGGATAATTATTCAAATTATAGC
>JBDQHL010000076.1:0-5934 GCA_040264895.1 Bacteroidota bacterium | reverse complement strand
GCATTGGGTAGAAGCCGAGGTGAAACTTTAACTTATTTCGATTATCAGGTTCCTTATAAAATAGTTATAGTTTTCCCAGATATTCATGTATCAACACCAACTGCATATAAAAAACTTGATAGAGATTTCACACCTAGAAAAATGATAGACTTTGTCTCAATTTTGGAAAAAGCAAAAGACAATCCTTTTTTACTCAGAAATATGATTAAAAATGATTTTGAGAAACCTATTTTTGAAATGCATCCCGAGTTAAAAGAAATCAAAAATAAGTTATATGAACAAGGTGCCATTTTTTCTCAAATGTCTGGTAGTGGATCATCTGTTTATGCTTTTTTTGATGAGATAAGTGATATTAACAGACTTAGAAACATATTCCCCAATTATAAAGTATTTTCTGCAAGTTGAGATTAGAAAACAACATAGCAATTAAGTATATACTAAGTGGTAAGGAAATCAGCTTTGTAAAAGTGATAAATGTACTTGCCACTACAGGAATTGCCATAGGTGTTGCTGCAATTATTTTTGTGGTTTCAATTCTAAGTGGATTTCAAGTTATGAACTACAATCAGATACTTGGCTTTGACCCACATTTAAGAGTTAGTTTATCAGCTGAAACAGAACAAAATAATGAGTTAATTTCTTTTGTTCGAAACTCGGAAATAGTAAATGATTTTGCTCTTACCTCAGAGAAAAAATCAGCCTTGAGATCTGGAAACAATATACAAGTTGCTAGATTATTATATATAAACCCTATGAGTGAAACTTACACTAGCTCACTCAATAAATCATTACTATATGGTGAATTACAGAATAATTCTAACAGCCTAATACTTGGTGTAAAATTGGCTAAAAGCTTAGGTGCTACAAGAGGTGATCAGATTGAACTACTTACTCCTGAAGAATTAGAAAAATCTGTTAGAATGTTTCGCTCGCTTAATGGAACTAATATGCTAATTAGTGGTGTATTTTTCAGCAATGTTAAAGATTATGATGAACAACAGATTTACATAATAGATCAAAATCCAAATAAAGAAAATCTTGATATCAAATTAAATGACTATGAGGATACTGACACATTTTATAGAACATTGAGTAATAGATTTGAGTCATTTTCAATTACTACTTGGAAAGAATTGAATCAGGACTTCTTTAAAATTATGCAGTTCGAAAAACTGATGACGATATTGATTTTGTTTTTAATAATTATAATATCTGCATTCAATATTTTAGCTTCCTTGTCTATGACTGTAATTCAGAAAAGAAAAGATATTGCTATCCTCAGAACTTTAGGACTTTCAAAACAAAGAGTAAGAAATATATTCAGAAATGAGGGTGTGATAATTGGTATAATTGGGACAGTAGCTGGTTCTATTATTGGAATTACGTTAGTTGTCTTACAAAGTAATTATGGACTTTTTCAATTCGGACAAGGAATTACAATTCAATCTGCATTTCCTGTTAGTTATGAGTTTGGTGTCTATGCTATTGTAATAGTATCTTCTATATCTTTGTCTTTATTTGCAACATATTTACCAACAAAAAGAATTAACAAAATGTCAATTTTAGACGGAATTAGAGAAGAGTAAAAAAATCTATTATCTATCTTCCCAGCTCTTATTCTTTTTCCTAAATAGGAAACTAATAGGTGTACCTTCTAAATCAAAATTTGCTCTCATCTGTCTTTCTATAAATCTCTTGTAGCTTTCAGGAAGTGATTGAGGTTGATTTAAGAAGAATGTGAACAAAGGTGGTTCAGTTCCGACTTGAGTTACATAGTTAATACGCAAATCATATCCCCTCACTGCCGGTGGTGGAGTCTTTTCAAATACTTCTATTAGTATTTTATTCAGCTTTGATGTTGATATTCTTCTTTCTCTTCTTGCTTTTATATCTTTTGCTATATCTAATACTTTATTAATTCTTGTTTTTTCTAAAGCAGATATAAATATAACTGGCAAATAGTCGAATGTTCTGACATCTTCAAGTATAGCTTTTTTCATTTTGTGGGCAGTATCAGACTCATCATTATCAACTACATCCCATTTGTTCATAGCTAATATTATGCCTTTTCTGGCTTCACTCAACAATGTAATAATCTTTTTATCTTGGTCTTCAAAACCTCTTTCTGCATCTAGCAATACAACACCAACATCACATCTGTCAATAGCTCTGTGAGTTCGTACCATACTCCAGCGTTCAATATTTTCATCTACTTTTGATTTTCTTCTTAATCCAGCAGTGTCTATGAGAACAATTTCTTCTCCATGATACTTAATCGTTGAATCAATAGAGTCACGGGTAGTACCAGGAATGTCTGTAACTATATTTCTTTCTTCACCTAATAGAGCATTTGTTAAACTTGATTTACCTGCATTTGGTCTTCCTACAATAGCTATTTTCAATCTACCATCATCTTCCTCATATTGAATATCAGGAAATGTCTCTACTAAATGATCCATAAAATCACCAGTACTTCTACCATTATTGGCAGAAATTGCAAAAGGTTCACCTATTCCAAGCTCGTAAAACTCATATGAATTATGATCCATAACATGATTATCACACTTGTTGACAACCAAAGTAACTGGCTTATCTGTAGTTCTTAGTAATACAGCAATGTCCCTATCAAATCTGGTTATACCATCCTTACCATCGACCATAAATATAATAGA
Organism: Bacteroidota bacterium; assembly: GCA_040264895.1. GTDB lineage: Bacteria > Bacteroidota > Ignavibacteria > Kapaibacteriales > UBA2268 > PGYR01. Next base: position 3,262 of record JBDQHL010000076.1, on the reverse strand, counting down.
GTCAGCTTCTTCCATAGCTATCATAGCTTGTTCTCGAATTGCTTTTTCCATAGTGTCTTCGCTACCTGGGATGAACCCACCAGTATCTATAACGTGAAAAAACTTTCCATTCCAGTCCGAAACACCATAGATTCTGTCTCTGGTAACACCAGGTTCATCTTCTATTATTGCGTTTCTTTCCCCTACTAATCTGTTAAAAAGAGTAGATTTTCCTACGTTTGGTCTTCCGACTATAGCTACTGTAACCATGTTTATTTGCTTTATTACCGAAATAAAATTTAATTTACGAAAATAGAATGTCAACATTGCAATTAATACAATATGAAGAACAAAAATATAATATTAGGAATAACAGGAAGTATATCTGCTTACAAGACTCCTTTTCTTATAAGAGAGATTGTTAAGAAAGGTGGTTTGGTACAATCAGTAATTACCAATAATGGGAAAAGATTCGTTAGCAAATTAGTTCTTGATAATCTTTCTCAGAATAAAACAATAGATGATATGTTTGATGATAGTCAGCAAGATTCTGGCTCTTGGCACATTGACATAGCTCAAAAGTGCGACTTATTTTTAATTGCACCTTGCTCAGCTAACACATTGGCTAAGATTGCCAATGGACTCTGTGATAATGCACTTACAACCTTAGCTACAGCAATCCCTGAGGGAGTGCCTAAGTTAATAGCTCCAGCCATGGATAGTGATATGTGGGAAAACAAAGCAATACAAAGAAATATATCTCAACTATCAGATGACGGTTACACTATGTTAGAGCCGGGATTTGGTGAGTTAGCAAGTGGTATAGTGGGCAAAGGAAGATTGCCTGAAACAGTTGATTTACTTGAAAAAATCGAAGCAAATCTGAAATGAATAGGTTAAAAAATAAAAAAGTATTAGTTAGTGCTGGTCCTACTTATGAGCGAATAGATGATGTCAGGTTTATTGGAAACTTTTCATCAGGTAAGATGGGATTTGCTATAGCTGAATCAGCCAGAGCTAACGGTGCTGATGTGACACTTGTAACAGGTCCAACTGTACTCGATTGTAATTCCAGTATAAAAAGAGTTGACATTGAATCTGCTCAACAAATGTATGAGGAAATGATTAGTATCAGTAAGGAGTTTGATATTATAATTATGTCTGCTGCTGTAGCTGACTATACCCCAGCTATAAAGTATGATGGGAAGCTGAAGAAAAAAAGTGACAGAATGACCATAGATCTTGTTAAGACAAGAGATATACTTAAGGAGATGGGTAGAATAAAGTCGGAGAATCAAACTCTAGTTGGGTTTGCGTTAGAAAGTACTAACTTATTAGAATACGCTAAAGGTAAGTTAGAGAATAAAAACTGCAATATCATAATTGCAAACAAGTCAAATACTCCAAATAGTGGATTCAATAAGGATGTAAATACAATCACAATAATTGATGACAAAGGTACAGTAAAACCAGTGGATACAGCAAGTAAAAAAGATATTGCGAATATTATTTTAAGCTTTGTTGTAGAATATAATGAGCGGCCTTGATACCATTAATTGCAGCACCTTCTAAAGTTGAAGGATAGTTATTCTGCGGATAATCACCTGCAATATATAACCCCTTAATATGAGTTTTAACATTAGGTCTTTTATTACAATTATCCCTATCCGCTAAAAATGTGGCCATTTTTTCTCGTATAATTTTAAACTTTTCTATTCTAATATCCTTCCAAAAAACTTTTGATAATTCAGAGCTTACTAAATGCATAATTTCTGTATCCTTCAGACTAGATATCTCATCAGCAGCACTTGTAGTTATTTGGTAGGAGTAATCGCCCTCGTCTAAACTCATTAGTTTACTTCTGTTGAAGAGCCAATCAAACTTAGTTTGAGGCAGGGATATCATCTCCGAATCAATTAGTTTTTCGTCAATCCAGAAATAGATAGATACAATCGGTGAGTATTTCGGCATATCTACCTCATATCTCAAATCTTCTAACAACCGTTTAGTTATAAAGCTTGGCGTCGTTACAATTACACTATCAAATTGCTCACCATTAATTTCGAATCCTTCATCTAAGCGTAAAGCCCTTTTTACAGGGGTACTAAGTTTCAGCTCTCTTTTACAACCTTCATTGGAAGTAAACACTTTTTCAAAGTTTGAGAATAGTTCACCAAAATGAGTTGTAGGTAAGTAAAACGTAGCATTTTCTGACTTACTCAAAAATCCGTCTAACATTATAGTAACAAATACCTTTGGGTCTGCTTGCCATACAGGTGTATTCATTGTAGAAACAATTAGTGGTTCCCACAAAATCTCTATTATCTTCTCAGATTGCTTCTGTGCTAAAAGCATCGCCTTGCAATCCTTATAGCGATCCAAAGGAATAGAATTCATTTGTAATTTAATCGCAAAGACAACTGCGTTAATCTTTTCTTTTACACTTAAATTTCTGTCAGTAAGTATAGCTTCAAGTAAGCCAAATTTGCCTTTAAAGTACTTTGATGATAAGCTATGAATATTACCATCATAATAATAGGGTATATTATACTTATCAGAGATAACAAATTTATCATCTGATCCAATTTTTTTTAAAAAGCCCAGAAAGCTTTTATATGCACCAATACAGATATGCTGCCCATTGTCTAGTATTTCATCAAGCTTCTTATCATAAACAGTAGTTGCCCTGCCCCCTATCCTATCAGTAGCTTCGTATATCGTTACATCGTAATTATCATCGAATTCTAATGCTGCAGACATGCCTGAAACGCCGCATCCGACTATTGCTACTTTATGTTTTGCATAACTCATATCTGCAATTTAGAAAACTTTAAAATTTATTTTTTAGTTTATATGAAATGTTATAAATTTGTATCCTATTTCAATGCGGATGTGGCGGAATTGGTAGACGCGCTAGATTTAGGATCTAGTGGGCTTAAGCCTGTGAGAGTTCGAGTCTCTCCGTCCGTACGATAATTAAAGCAGAATTTGAGTAAAATCAGATTCTGCTTTTTTTTGTTATATTGGGGGTGTTGGGTTTTGGTAAATGTATATGTTATAAAATTCCCATCTTTTTAAAGAGGGTTGGTCACGCTATAGCGTGAGCGGGGTGTTTAAATAATGAATGAACAAAAAAGAAAAAGTATTTATAGCACACTAAGAATTCTTCTTATAAACACCCTTCTATTAAATTCATTAGTATTTATAATTTTATATTATATATTCAACCTAAGAGTTTATTTTTTGTTCATTGATATAATAGCATTTTTTAATATTTTTATTT
>JBDQHL010000075.1:0-6214 GCA_040264895.1 Bacteroidota bacterium | reverse complement strand
AGGAGCAACTTTTTTCATAGGTATATTCACTAATAGCTCCTGAGCTACTATATCAGAAATATCTACTTTCTGTTGTTCATCATTAATTAAAGTAGTGTTGTCCGAATCATCATTGTTTTGATTCTCATAAACACTATCTTGACGTTTTTTGATGTTAATTTTAATATCAGCATTAATAATTTCAGTATAATCTTCTAGAGACAAATCACATTTCAATTTCATTTCAGAAGAAGCTACACCTTCTAAATAAATATCGTCTCCGTAAACTCTTAGTTCACCTGAAACTGATACTGAACTAACTAATTCATTAGTTTTCAGTCTATTATCTAACTCTGATTCGATTTCAAAATAGTGTTTACCACTTTTCAATCCCGCTATATCTACAAATAACATTTCTATCTACGTCTTTATATAAGCTACAAATATAACAATGATTTAATTTAAACTCAAAATAATAGAATAATTAATCCTAATTACAACCTAAAGCAGATCTATTCTGTGCTGCTGCCTTATTTTTTGGATTAATTTCTAATACCTTCCCATACCATTTACAAGCATTTGGAATATCTTGTAAACCTTGATAAGAAATCGCAGTGTATAGTGCACCATACTCAATATCAGATTGATCTTCAGCCCAAGCCTTTGCTACTTTTAATAGTTTACCCCAAGCCTTCTGTTTGTAATAAAGACCTGATAATTTACCATAAGATGATCTAATATTATTCTTATTAATTTCTGGGTACGCTAATGAAGTTTCTATTGCTTTTTCAAAAAACATTATTGCGTTTTCATCATCTTCTTTACCTGCATAAGCATCACCTAAATATACTAATGGACCTGCATCTGTAGTATCCATTTCGTAAGAATTATTCAAATAAACGATAGCACTATCTGCTTCTTTCATAAATAAATATGACAGACCTTTGTAATACAAAATCTTTGCATCTGTAGAATCACTACATGCTTCAGTCTCTAATCTTTTATCAAAAAAGTAAATTGCTTCGTCATATTTTTTTGCTGAGAACATTAATCTACCAACCATATTAGTCAGGTTACATGATGTCTCTGGGCTCTTATTTACAAGATCTTTATATATAGTTAATGCAGCTACTGTATCACCAGTAAATAATTGAACTGTTCCATAACGTCTTAAATCTGCATTTTCAATTTCTGGATTATCTTTATCTTCTTTTAAAATAGATGCATAAGTAATTTTTGATTCAGAATAATTTTTATTGTCATAATAGCAACGAGCCATTAATAGCTTTGCTTTGAACTGAACCGAATCAATATTCTCAGAAACATATTTCAATTGTGGTGCGGCAGAATCACATAGGCCAAGATTATAAAGTGATTGACCTAAGTACCATCTTCCCAAATTACCATCAGGTCTCAGTTCATAGTATCTGAATAAAGCAGGTACTGCATCTTTATACTTCTTAGCTAAAAACAAGATTTTACCTTTGTTATAAAATGCCTTAGCATCCATTGTGTCTTGCTTAGTTACCTTATCCCATTCTGTCAATGACATTGTAAACAGTTGGTTAGCCAAGTCTTGATCTAATTCTCTGTTTCCTAACCAGTAATATGATGTAGCAAGCTTTGCTCTGGCCTCTTTCTGGTTCTCATCTAATTTTAAAGCTTTCTCATAAGATTTTTTAGATAATTCATACACACTTTGATTGAAGTACATATCACCTTCAGTAATATATATTCTAGGGTCATCCTCGTCTATATCTCTTGCTCTTTTAATTTGAACTTCAGCATCAGTCAACTTACCAGCACGTATATAATTACCAGCTAACTCTAAACGAATAGGAATATTTTCTTCATAATCATCTATACCATCTTCTAAAACTTTTTCCGATTTTTTATAGTCCTCTGTCATTGATAGAATCATACCATATTTTGCAATACTTGTAGGTGTTTCATCCAAATCGTATGCAGCAGCATAAGCTTTTTTAGCCTCTTCTAATTCATCTAGCTCTAAATATACATCACCCTTGGTGATTAATAGCTCTAGATTCTCAGACTCATTGCTTATAGTAGAAACAAGCTCTCTGGCTTCTAAATACTTTCCATCGTCTATAAGTGACTTTATTTCACTTGAAGACTGTGAAAATCCGCTATAGCATAGTGTTAAAAATACTATAAATATTATCTTATTAAATTTCATGTTATTCCTCATATTTTAATTTTATCTTTGCAAATGCTGGTACAACACCTTGGTTCAAAAAATATTGTTGTACAATCGTTTGTTTAGCTAAATAAGTTACAAACCAAAATGGCAAATTCTGTCTATCTTCTAATAAATATCCCCAATATGTTACTTTAAAGGGATATAAATCTTGTACAATATATCCTTGATGAACAGGTTTTGGACTGATATATTCATCGGTGGAATCATTTTGAAAGCCGATTTGTAACATTTTAAATCTGTCATCATTTATCAAATGAGACAAATATGCAATACCTATGATACTGTTATTACTAGCAACATGTTTCTTCAATTCATCAATATTACTTAATAGTTCGACCTTTTTCTTTAAAGTGTCATTCTTACTTATGTATTTACTAAAGTTAGCAAACACAGAAGAGTTTTGTTCTAAAGTAGCATAAGTTGGTTCAAATTCTAGATTAAAAACGCTCTTTGAAAGTGATGAACCTTGACTAATTGCATTTTCTAAATCAACAGCATTGAGAGTGTCAATAGGAAAATCATTTTTAACAAATAAAACTAATCCATCATAAGCTAATGCAAACCTTTTGTGCTTTTCCACTGCAAATTTTTCCATTTGAGCTAACTCATCATCCAAATAGTCTCTAGCATTTACAGCTATTCTTGTTTCACCGCCAAGCAGTTGAGACATAGTATTTCTTGAATTTTCATAATTTACTGTCAGTTCAACGTTAGGGTAATCAACTTCATACATGCTAAATGTACTGTCAATAATACCTTCTAGTGTCTCATCAACGTATATTGATAATTTACCAGAATTTATTGTTTCGACATCATCAGGTTTTTTTGCTTCATACTTATTATCGCATGATGCTAATAACAATGCAACAGATAATGACAGTAATAATAATATTCTCATTTTTTCTCCTTATATCTTTTTCTATTTGCTCTGTAGAGTGCAAGTCTATAAAAACCAAAAAGTATGAACACAATTCCAAATATTCTCATCATAACTGGGTCAGAACCTTCTGGCATAAAAATCCCAGACAATATAACCACACCTAGTAGTATGATTAAAATTCTAATCCCATAATTTATAATATCACTTATATTCATTTTATAATTCCAATTAAAAATGCCTCACTTGCTAACAGGAGAGGCATTTTTAAATTTTCAACAAAATTTATCAAACTTGCAATTATCTCAGTTTAAACCTGATTGGGATTGAAATCCAAACCATAACTGGTTGTTTATTTTGAATTGCAGGAGTAAAGTTTTTATAATTTTTGATAGCATCTATTGCAGCTTGATTCAGAAGTGAGTTATCAGTATATTCCACTAATGTCTTTCTTACCCCACCTGATTTGTCAATCAATGCTTTTACAATTACTCTACCCTCTACACCAGCTTCTTTAGCTAACTTAGGATATTCAACTAATTTTTGAAGTTCAACTATATCCATACCTGGCTGTTTTTCAACAGCAATAAAGTCACCTGGATCTGGCTCTTCTTCTCTAGTTTCAACTTGAACACCTTCACCTTCCCAGTCAATATTATCTGCAAATGTTCCCATATCAACTCCGTCTCCACCTTCAGCAGAAGCTCTGTCCAAAACATCCATATCAGCAAACTCTTGCAAATCAGGTGCTATTTCAGCATCAGGAATTGGTGTTGGCGTACCAGCTCTAGCAGCAGGACCAGATGGAACTATCTGTTCAGGCGCTGGTGGAGGTGGTGCCTCTACTTCCTCAGCAGGAGCATCTAAGCTTATCAAATCTAATTTTGCTATGGGAGCTAATGGAGGTGCTTTTTCTCCAGCATCAGTAGCTCCACTAATCAGATGATATATCAAAAAAAGTAAAAGTAATGAAGCTGTTACTAAAAACCCTCGAACAGTAGATTTATTTATATACTGCTTTAGTTCTAAGGCTCCATATGGGTTCCTCTCTGGAACTGGTACTGCTCTTGTACTCATTTTTATTCTTCTCCCTCGACTGGGCCATTAAACTCAGCCAATTTTTCACTATCATCATCTGTAAAGTCAGCTATAGTAAACTTTCTCTTTCTCTTAAACGAAGCATTACCACGGTTATTTACAATTTCATCCATAATTCCAGCTTCTGCTAAATTAAGCTCATCTAGTATTTGAACAACTTGACCGTAATCAACATCTTCAGAAACTTTAAGTACAATAATCAATTCATTTAATTGATCTAAGTTCTCTCTAATAGCTAATTTTCTTACATCTTTCATATCAATTGGCTCTGCAGGTTCTTGTGCTTTATAATAAAACACATCACCTTCATCATCAACCAATATACTTAATAATTGTGATTCTTTTACCTCTACTTCTACATCTCTTTCTGGTGGAATTTTCATTTCCATTACTTGAGGTGTAGCCATAGTAGTTGTAAACATAAAGAAAGTTAGTAGTAGAAATGTGATATCTACTAATGGCGTCATATCTAATACGAAGCCAACTCTCTTTTTTGGTTTTCTTTTTGACGATTTTCCGCGTTTTTTGCTGCCACCGCCGCCTAAAGATCCACCACCAGCCATAATATTACTCCTAATTAGGTAGTATACCTACTATATACTACTGTTATTATCGTTTTTTTGTTACATAATTGAATTTAGTGAACCTATTTTCACTAAGAACATCCATTGCATCAGATACCCATTTGAACCGTATGCTTCTATCTGCATCTATAGCCATAGATGTCTTTGAGTTTACTACATAAGTTCTTTTGACAAGTGATTCTAATGTTTCTAATGATACTTGCAATTGTGCTGATTCCATTTGTTCAGGTGTTAGACCATCAATTCCTGATTTTACAGCTATCCAATCATCTTCATTAGTCATTTCATAGTAATAAGATGTATCTTGTTTTGTTGAGTCAGAAAAAGCAACCTTGACAGTAGCTAGGTCTTGTTCTGGCAATTTGGATGTATCTGCAGACGCTTTTGGTCTTTCAATATAAAATTTTTGCTCAGCTTCAGCTTCTGATTTAAACTTTGCAGTAAACATGAAGAACGTCAATAGTAGAAAAGTAATATCTACTAATGGGGTCATGTCAATTACAAAACCGACTCTTTTCTTTTTTACTTTTGGCATTTTAATCCCCTCTTGAGGTTATTTACGAACCATTGAAGTAAAGATTTCAGATACATTTAGTATACCTTCATCAATAATATAAACGAAATTATCTACCTTTGTAGTGAAGAAGTTATAAGCAACAATTGCGATTATTGCTCCTAATAGACCACCAGCAGTATTATAAAGTGCTTCAGAGATACCAATTGACAATTGTGTAGCTGATACTGTACCACTTTCTGCAAGTGCCTGGAATGCACGAATCATACCAATAGTTGTACCCAATAGACCAACCATTGTTGAAATAGATGCAACTGTTGATAATATCACCAAGTTTTTCTCTAATAATGGTGTTTCTAAGTTCATTTGCTCATCTATAGCTCTTTGTACTTCAGCTATTTTTGCTGGAGCAGAGAATTCAGGGTCATTTTGAACTTCCTGGAATCTAACAATGCCTGCTTTCATAACATTACCAATACTACCTCTTTGCTTATCACAGAGTGCATTTGCATCCTCTAATTTCCCAGCAGCCAATAAGTCTGTAAGCTCTTTAACAAATTTCTCAGGGTTATTTTTACCTTGAGCTTTTGTGATTGAAAAGAATCTTTCTACACTGAATGTAATACCAATTAAGACAAATGATAACAATACAGCTACCAGTGGACCACCAGTATATATAGTTGCCATTACATTACCTGGTTTTGGTTCATGCTTCACTAATGGATCATTGAAACCACTAGGGTCACCCATTACTCCATAATAGAAAGCAAAAGCTACCGCAAGGGCAAGCACTATTACAATGATATTAAATAAGTTCTTCATAACTCTCCTTATAATTATAGTTATTTATTAATTTTATTTTCTGCACTTTTAATGTTATTCATAACTGTAAAGACCAACGATAATTGTGTAATATTTAATAAATTTTCTACAGACTCGTT
>JBDQHL010000074.1:0-6259 GCA_040264895.1 Bacteroidota bacterium | reverse complement strand
TACTAAAAGTAATAAAAAAATATTTAGTGGTAAATTAATAATCAAAAAAAATGGAGAGTATTCTAATATTGATACACAACACGCATCGCTCAGACTGATTTTTGATGATGATGATTACGACTTAGAGTTGAGTAGAAACTTTTTTTCAACTAATTATGAAACTAGAGGAAATGCTGTAATTCTGAGAAATGGAGGAAATGATAAATGGACTATGCTAAGAAGTCGTTTTGCATATTCATTATTAGGAAACACAAATTTACTATCCTTGGAATATAATACTGCAATAGTCTATATAAACAATTCATTCTGGGGTGTTTATCATTTAAGAGAGAGAATTGACGATGATTATTTAGCAGACCATCATAAAGTTAGCAAAAATGAAATAAATTCATTTGAAGATAAGTTACAATTGAAATATGGAACTCCGATAGAGATGATTGACTTCAATAGGTCTTTGCAAAATAACCAAAGAAATAGTTATGAATCTATGGACTCAATTATTGATATAAAGAACTTCATTGACTATATTTTTGTTCATACCTTCAATATCCAACATGATTGGCCACACAACAATGTATTTGCATATTCTTATGGTGAAAAGTGGAAATTTTTAGCGTCAGATATGGATTATTCTTACAAATTAGGAGGGGCAGGAGCAAATATTAATTACATATCTACTGTTTTTAAAAAGAATGATAATATTACAACTCGAATACTCCATAATTTATTGAAGAGTGACAAATTTGTATATGACTATATAAATAGATCATGTGACCTAATGAACACCGATTTCAGTTCAGCTGATTTAGTAATTGGCTTTGATAGCTTAGCTAATTACTTTTCCCAATTCAGAGAATTACAAAATAATAGATGGCCAAAAATACTTAACAATTGGGAAGAGGAAGTGGAAGTTGTTAGAACATTTCTTAGAGATAGGCAAAGTTATTATTATTCACATCTGCAAACTTACTTTGGCAAAGGTCCCGCCCAACTCAACTTAACATCATTCCCTAATAATGCTGGTAGCTTTAGAGTTAACACTCTTACAATTGATAAATCGCAGTGGTCAGGCAATTATTTGCAGAATGTTCCTGTGACTATAACAGCGGTTCCCAAAGTAGGATATAAGTTCAAGAAATGGAACATTGATTCTTTGGGTAGTAGTGCGTCAATAACAACTACACTTGCTGAAACAATGAATATAATAGCTATTTATGAAGAGAAAGACACATCAGAAGATGCGATAAAAATAGTTATAAATGAAATAATGTATAACGCTGATAAAGATAAAGATACTAAAGACTGGATAGAGCTCTACAATGCCGGGACTGAAAGCGTAAACTTAGATGGTTGGAGTATGATTGATGAAGATGATACACATACACCGTTTGTTATAGGTAATGATATTATAATTGAGCCGAATGAATATATTATTATGACAAGAAGTCAAACAGATTTCGGGTCATTAATTAATATTGAAAACCAAGTGATTGGCGACCTTGATTACGGCTTTGGTGGCAATGACATTGTGATACTAAAAGATGCCGATGGAAACACGCATGTCTCTGTTAACTATGATAATGATTTACCATGGCCAGAAGGAGCAGACGGAACTGGATATTCAATAGAGCTAATAAATCCATTCTTAGATAATAATGTAGCTGGGAATTGGGGAGTTAGTTTACCAGAGTTGGGAACTCCTGGGCAAATAAATTCAGTTTATGATGATAGTATTACTAGTATTAATATTAATAATAGTAATTCAGAAATTGATTTCATTGATAAGCAATTAACTATAAGAAGTGATATACCTATAGCCAGTATTAGTCTATTCGATTTGAGTGGAAAGAAGTTAGAGATAGATTATAATGTACACTATAACAAAGCAGAATCTGATTTAAATAAAATAAATAATGGACTATACTTGCTTAATATCAGGTATTTAAATGGTGAGCAGGAGACAGTAAAACTAATTGTCAATTAGGTGTTTCTTCAAATTGAGTATTTGATTTGAAACAACAGAAAACTCAGTGTACCCTATATCATAAAGTAGTTTTAATGATTCTGGGTTGCTCGATAGCTGTCCACAAACAACTATTTGTTTTTCATACTCCATACTGAATCTTAGTATAAACTTCAGCAACCGTTTGAAGGCCTTAGATTTGTAATTGAGATACTTCTCTACTTGGGAGTTACCTCTATCTGCTGCAAAGAAGTATTGCATGAGGTCATTGGTCCCTAAGCTATAGAAATCACAATCATCAACAGTATTTTCCAAATCAAATACAAATGAGATGGTCTCAATCATTGAGCCAATCTTTGGCATATCTACACCTAACTCCTTTGCAATTCTTTCAATATATCCTTTTATAATTTTAATTTCTTCCGAATTGCTAACCATTGGTAGTAATATATTCAAATTACCTTCATCGCATGCCTTTAGCAATGCTCTAATTTGAATCTCTAGAATTCTGTCATTTTCTATCAAATAACGCACACCTCTTAGCCCTAATGCAGGGTTATCTTCTCGCTCTTTATTCAAATTCAGTTTGTCATAACCAAAGTCAAATAGTCTAAAAGTCACATTGTTAGGAAAAATAGAGGTGCATATTTTTGAATACAACTGCTTCTGATAATCTTCATCAAATATTTGTTCTATCTCTTCGATAAGATTTTCAGTTCTTACAAGCCCTATTCCGTTTGCTCTATTGATAATTGTATTATCCAAATCAATCATACTATTCAGATTAGAATAGAACTTAACTTGATCACCAGTTTTAGTGTATATCTGTTCGTTAATTAACTTTTTATTCTTTTCACTTTCCTTTGTTAAGCATTCTTGTTTGTATCTATATGATTTGTCTTGCTCTTCTGAGGGATTAATATAAACTTCACCATAATTACCATCAACTATAATCTTGTCATAATTGGTTATATTATTAAGCAAATTCTTTATTCCAAACACTGCTGGTATATTTAAGCTTCTTGATATTATAGAGGAGTGAGAAAGATTAGAACCGTATTCTGTGGCAAATGCTAATGCACCTGCTTCGTATATTTTTATAATCTCTTCGGAATCTAAAATACTACTGACTACTATCTTTCCTTTCAGATTGCTGTAATCTTTTTTTATTACTTGGTCCAACAACCGGTTAGAAAGCTTTTTCTTTAGGAAGATTAAATCATTTGATTTTTTTCTAGATATTGCATTATTGCTAATATTGAGCATATTTTGATAGCTATCAAAAAAAGAATTCAGAGATTGACTACAGCTTTTACCATTTTCAATATCATTTGATACAGAGTCTCTAAATTCCGTATCTTTCAGAAACATAATTTCAGCTTCAATAATGCTTATTATGGTTTTGTTTGATTTGTACTTGCTAATTATTTTTTCAGCATCAGTAATTAATTCATTAACTATAGTGTTGAATCTTTCCTGCTCTTTTCCTTTGTTAAATTCAACAGGTTGATTCTTGATGTCAATATCATCAAATAATAACAAATGTGCATCACCGGAGGCAATTCCATTCGAAACAGGTATCCCTATGAGTTTGTTGTTTTCCAATTAAATTGGTTCTCCAAATCCAGATGCAAACAATTCTTCTATTTCAGTGGCCATTTCTTTTTCATCTTCTCCTTCTATTTCAAATAATAGCTCACTACCAACTTCAGCTGCCAATGTCATTACACCGATAATCGATTTACCATTTATTCTAAATCCATCTTTTTCAATCATAACATTCGATTTGTATTTTGAGGTCAGCTTTACCAATGTTGCAGCTGGTCTTGTGTGCAGGCCAGCTCTGTTTACTACTTTAACTGTAATTTCTATCATTTATTTATTTCATTTCTTATGTCATTGCTATATTTGTGTAATATAGTAATTCCTAAACTCACTTCAAATGAATTCTTTTACTTTGAAATCTTGAGCCCTAAACAAAAAGATATTGATTGATTCATCTAGTTGTTAATAATGCCTTAATTTGTTAGCTAATTTTCTTTAATTATGGTTTGATAACTGTGCAGTAACTAATAAAAAATAATATATATGAATACTTTATTTTGGTTCAGAAGGGATTTGAGACTTTATGATAATGTTGGCTTACATAAGGCTTTGAAAGAAAATAATAGTGTGATTCCAATTTTTATTTTTGATAAGAATATTCTAAGTGAATTACCCAAAACAGATAGAAGAGTGTCGTTTATACACAATAGAATAAAGGACTTAAAGAAGAAACTTAACAACATTGGTTCAGATTTATTTGTCTTTTTTGGTGATCCAGAGGGAGTAATATCTAATTTGGTTGAGGAGTATAGCATAAAATCCGTTTATACCAATAATGATTACGAGCCATATGCCTTAGAAAGAGATGATAAGATAAAGAATACACTTTCTAACAATAGTGTAGATTTCAAATCATATAAGGACCAAGTTATATTTGAAAAAGATGAGATAGTAAAAAGTGATGGAGATCCTTATTTGGTTTTTACGCCCTACTCAAAGCAATGGAAAAAAACTTTAAAAAGTGATAATCTGAAAGATAGCAGTATCAATAAATACAAAAAGAATTTCAAAAAAGTTGATGATGTAACCAAATTGATTGAACTTGATGAAATGGATTTCCAAAAGGTTGATTATATAGCTTATAGTGAGGAAGTAAACAAAGATATAATTTCTGACTATGAAGAAACAAGAAATTTTCCAGCTATTGATGGAACAACTAATATGAGTTTACATCTTCGATTTGGGACAATATCAGTTCGAGAATTGGTATCAGTTGCCAAAGAGGTAAATGAGAAATACCTAAACGAATTGATATGGCGAGAGTTCTTCATGTCAATTTTATTTCATTATCCAGAAACAATGAATAATAATTTTAGAGCCAAATATGATAGCTTAGAGTGGAGAAATAATGAAGAGGAATTCGACAAATGGTGCAAGGGTGAAACAGGGTTCCCTCTCGTAGATGCTGGTATGAGACAGCTTAACGAAACTGGATATATGCACAATAGAGTCAGAATGGTAACAGCTAACTTTCTTACAAAATTGCTACTGATAAATTGGAGATGGGGAGAGCAATATTTTGCTAAAAAACTGATGGATTACGAAATGTCATCTAACGTAGGAAATTGGCAATGGTCAGCAGGGACTGGAGTTGATGCAGCCCCATATTTCAGAATATTTAGGCCAGAGTTACAAATAGAAAAGTATGATAAGGAATATGAATATATAAAAAAATGGATACCAGATTATAGCGAAAATTATTTAGAACCAATTGTTGATTATAAGTCTGCTAGACAAAGGGCTTTAGACATATTTAAGAAGGCATTAAATGAAAAATAGACAGCTTGAAGTAAATATAGTTTTAAAATTATTGTCAGAATAACTAAAATTTTTATATTTTTACAAATATATAAAAAGTCAATAAACAAATCCCATGCACAATAGGGAGTGCTAAATGAATAGAATTTTAACTTTTATACTTTTGTGTTTTACAGTTACCACAATTGCAATTTCTCAAGAATATGCTGAAGAATCCTATACACCTCGTGATAGTTATGGAGTTTTCGTTGGAGCAGGTTTTAACTTGCACAGCGCTGATTTTAATGGCTTTGCAGGTATTCCGAGCTGCTGCCCTGGATTCGAATCTGGCGATGGTTTTGGTATAAATATAGGTGCATTCTATACTACACCTTTGGGTGATTTGATAGATTTAACATTAAGAGCAAAATATATTCAGCTTGGTGGTGATATTTCAAGAATAGAGGAAGAAACAGCTACCACTTTAAATGGTCAGAGCCAAACAATAGAGTTTGAGCATAGAATTGGAGCTGACATAAATTCTGTTGCATTAGAGCCATTATTAGAATACAAACTTTCTGATCAACTTAGGTTGAGAGGCGGTTTTAGAATTGGTTACCTTTTGAGTGGTGATCTGAACGAACATGTAGAAGAAGTTGTGTCACCAAACAATGGGCTTTTTGTTGATGAAAATGGAAACACATCGAGAACGAGAAATAGTTATGAAGGTGAGATACCAGACATATCTGCTATAAATGCAGCTTTCGTGTTTGGTGCAAGCTATGATTTGCCTTTGAATAGTTCTCATACACTATTTTTAGTTCCATCTGTCGATATATCATTGGGCTTAACATCATTCGTACCTGATTTTGGTTGGACTGCAAACACGGTAGCAGGTGGATTAGGACTTAGGTATGCACCTAGAGCTATTGTTAAACCTAAGCCCATATTGCC
>JBDQHL010000073.1:0-6357 GCA_040264895.1 Bacteroidota bacterium | reverse complement strand
GTTATAATGTGATAGAATTTGAGGGTGGCGAATTAAGCAACGGCTTTATCCAAGAGTCAAATGCAGATTGTCTTTTTGTTCGTTCAACTACAAAATGCGATGTTTTTCTATTGGGTAACACGAAAGTGAAATTCGTTGGAACTGCCACAGCGGGCACTGATAATATTGACAAAGAATACTTCAATAAAAATGATATAAAATGGATTAATGCAGTTGGCTCAAATTCACTTTCCGTAACTGAGTATGTTACATTAGCTATTCAGCACTGGTGCATAGATAATATTAAGAAAATTGAAGACCTAACAATTGGTATAGTTGGTCATGGTAATATTGGTAAAAAAGTAGCTAAAGTATTTAATAAATATGGTAAACAAGTAATTGTATCAGACCCATTTGTTGAAATAAAAGAATATGAAAATGTAAGAAAATGTGACTATAATGATTTATTAAAACAATCAGATATTATAACATTTCATACTCCACTTACTAAAGTTGGTAAATTCCCAACATACAGGATGCTTAACACAAAAAATATAAGAAATGTAAATGAAGGCACTCTGCTGATTAATGCTTCTCGTGGAGGAGTTATTAGTGAAGATGCTATAAAGAGTGTTGATTACAATTTGAATAACTTAGTGCTTGATGTTTGGGAAAATGAACCAACCCCAAACCCTATGCTGATAAGTAAATCATTTATATCAACCCCTCATATTGCAGGTCATTCAATAGAGGCAAAGCTAAGGGGTAGCTTAAATATGATTCAAGCTTTTGAGTTATACACTGGGCATAGAATTAATAAGGATATATTAATAGAAAGAATAAACAGTAAAATTAAAACAGATTTTGATGAATTAGATTTTTACTCATTATTTAAAAAATTGAAAAATAATATCAATCTTATGAACACTAGTAATGATTTTAAATCAAAGTTATTTGAGGCGAACAATTATAATTTTTCTGAGTTAAGAAAATCATATAAAAAACATAATGAAACTTTGGTTAATGAATTAATCTAATGAATTACAATCAGCTATAGGTATTAGAATAGAATTTGGATATTCACTAACAAGCTTATCAAAGTACCATTTAGCAGTATCTTCATCTCCCATTGTTCTTTGTCATGTATCTGTTTCTCACAGGGCTACAAGCAAACGACACAATTAATAAAAAAATTAATATATATTTCATTATCTTACCTTAAAAGTTGCCATAGTGATAATTGCCAAAATAATGCCAACTATATAAAACCTAGTTACTATCTTCGATTCGTGTACACCCGTTTTCTCAAAGTGATGATGTAAGGGAGCAATCTTGAAAATTCGTTTACCAACCCCAAGCTTTTTCTTTGTGTATCTGAAATAAGTAACTTGAATAATTACTGATAAAGCCTCAGCAAAAAATAGTCCTCCAAGTATGGGTAGTAGGAACTCTTTCTTAATTAAGATTACTAATGCACCGACCGCACCACCTAACGCTAATGATCCAGTGTCTCCCATAAATACTTGAGCTGGGTATGAGTTATACCACAAAAAGCCAATACCTGCACCAACTAATGATGCCATAAATACTGTTAATTCTCCACTTCCTTCTAAATACATAATGTTGAGATAATTAGCAAAGAATGTATTACCAGTAAAGTATGAAAGAAGCGCTAAACTAAGACCTACAATGCTAACTGTGCCGATAGCTAAACCGTCTAAACCATCTGTAAGATTTACAGCGTTTGATGTTGCAGTAATAATAAATATTACCATTGGAATATAGAATATTCCAAAGTTGAAATTCAAATCCTTAGCAAATGGGACAGTAGTCAATGTATTGAACTCAGCAAAAGTGGGGGAATACCACTCGGGGAAGAAGTAAATGGTAGCTCCAAGTATAAAACCGATGCTTACTTGACCCAATACTTTATATTTACCGACTAACCCTTTTGGTAATTTTTTGATTACTTTTAAATAATCGTCTAAAAAACCAACAGCACCCAACCAAGCTGTAGTTAATAATATCATTATTACAAACATATTGGACACATCTGCCCATAATAAACTAGGTATAAGTAATGAAGAAAGTACTATTAGACCACCCATAGTAGGTGTTCCAGCTTTATTCAGATGCAAACCTTTGTCCATTAGTTCTGTCTTGCCTTGCTCACCAATTTGCATCGATTTAAGCTTTGCTATGATTTTTGGTCCAATAAAAAAGCTAATCAACATAGCTGTTATTGTTGCTGCGGCTGCACGAAAAGTTATGAATTGAAATACACCAAAACCTGGTGGATCAAATGCTTTGTGAATCCATTCGGCTAAATAATATAACATTAAAATCCTTTGCTGCTTTTAAGAATAGTAAGCAAATATAATATATTTTTTAATATTATATATTAACAAGTGAAAAAATAAGTAGCTTATACTATTTGAGTAAACCTATTATTTCCTCTAGTTTCATTCCTCTTGAACCCTTTACTAATATAGTTTGACAGTCAGAATTATCTATAGATGAAGAAATTTTCTTTTTATCATTATGATGTTCACAATTCTCAGGTAGATCTAATTGACTAAAAATTTGCCCATATAAATAAACTTTATCAGCTATATCAGATGCCTTTTTCATAGCTAGCTCATGCTCTTTCACTTCATCTACTCCCAATTCTAACATATCACCCATAATTGCAATTTTCTTACCTTCGTATAAGTTGAGAGTATCTAAAGCAATTGACATAGAATCAGGATTAGCATTATAGCAATCATTTATTATGGTAGTATTATCTAATTTTTCAATTAGCATTCTACCATAATTATTCGAACTATCTACTGAAAAGGAATTCATTGCTTTTTGGATTTCTTCTATTTCTACCCCCAAATCAAAAGCTATAGCTAATGCGGAACCTGCATTATAAGCTTGTGCAAGTCCAACTACGTTAGGTAATGAAACTTCAAACTCTTTCTCATTATATGTTTTTACTGATAAGGTAGGAGAGAGTTTATCATCTAATACAATCTTATATGTTAAGTGCATACCATCTTGCTGACCGTAAACAAACTTCTTTTCTAATAAATTAGCATACTTCTGAAGTACCGGATCATCATAGTTTATGTATGACATTTTGTTGAATTTTCTTAACTGACCGTAAAGGAATGTTTCCTCTAGCTCAACACCCAATATATCGCCAAAATTCTCTAAGTGCTCTTTGCCTATATTAGTTATAACACCGTGAGTTGGTTCAACCATTTCAGAAAGCACTGGGATTTCCCCTGGCTCATTTGTACCTAATTCCAATACTGCAACATCATAACTTTCATCTAATGCTAATAGCATTAGTGGTACACCCAATTGATTATTAAAGTTCTTATGTGTTTTTAGGATCTTATTCGAATGAAAGAGTATATGCGAAAGTATTTCTTTTGTGGTTGTTTTCCCATTTGAACCAGCAATTGCAATAATAGGGTAATCAAATCTCTTTCTATGAAAATTAGCAAGTAAACCTAATCCTTTCAATGTGTCGTCGACTAATATTATTGACTTATTCTGCAGTTCACTTTTATTTTGTTCATAATATTCTTTACTGCACAGAGCTAAGCTTGCACCCGTTTCAAAAGCAGAGTTTAAAAATTTATGTCCATCCACTTGCTCTCCTTTCAGAGGAACAAAAATACTACCGTCATCAATTTCACGGCTATCAATAATAACACCACTGTAGTCAGTATTATCTTTTAAATTTAAACAGTTTTCTTCGCTAAAGATTAATTTTAATTCGTAATCAGAAAAATTTGCTGAGTTTTTTATCATAATTTTTAATCAGTTTATAACATTTATACAAATATAATGCTCAAAATTATATATTTGTTTTTTGCACTATACAATTATCAAAGCTATTAAAAAACTACTTACTATATCAACTATTGTATTAATTTCAATTTGGGTTAGTTTATCTATCTTGAGATTAGTGGTTGGATATGAACTGTTTGAAGTAGCAGAAGTGTTTCAGTTAAAATCTAATCTTAGCCAGACTGAGGCTATGCTCTCAATAAATAAATATATTACTTTGGGTATATATTCTAACATTACCTATGTATTGACATTTATTGCAATGCTATTTCTATACTTCGTTAACAAGGGGAAACTGAAAATAAGAGGCTGGGTTTTAATGTCTATAATTCTATATATTTTGTTTCTTCCATCAGAAATATATCTAATACTGAATGACATTGATATGTATTACTATTTAAGTTCTTTTACTGATATGACTAAGGGTAAATTTGATGGAGTAGTTCATATATTCAAAATGAGATTTTTATCTGATATATTTAAAACGTTAGTGCCAATGTCAATTATGTCACACTTAGCAATTGTATTATTCCTAATATTTAAACCGCTAGATAAAAATGAAAGCTGATGAACTTTACAAAGAATTATTAGACCTTGCAAAGCAATTAGGGGTGACGGTAAAAAGGGACAAAAAAGTGAAAGTTTCGGGTATTTGTTTAGTGGATGATGAACCAATACTAGTAATAGACACCAAGATACCCAAAGATAAAAGAGCAGCAGTTATTGCTACAGAGCTAAAACGCGCAAAAATTGACAATAACTTCGTAAAACCCTTTCTGCGAGACTTCATAGAACAGCAGGAAGTTCCAGAAGCTGACTATGTATTAGTTATTGAATACCCAGAGGATGAGAATACTAAAGCTGAGTAAACTCATCATTATTATTCTTCTCTCTTGACATCTTAGCCATATCTAGTTTATATTGTTTTAACCTACTTGAAAGGTCTTCATCCGAAATTGCTAATATACTAACAGCTAATAGTCCAGCATTTTTACCAGCCCCAATAGCAACTGTAGCAACAGGAACACCTGGAGGCATTTGTACAATAGAGTATAGTGAGTCAATACCACTAAGTGTACTTGATTTGATTGGGACCCCAATAACAGGTAAGTGTGTAGCTGCAGCTATCATACCTGGTAAGTGAGCAGCTCCACCAGCACCTGCTATTATCACATGCAACCCTCTTTCTTCAGCAGTCTTTCCATATTCAATCATATCGAATGGAGTTCGGTGTGCCGATACAACTCTCATTTCATAATCAATTCCAAATATTTTGCAAATATCAGCAGCTTGCCTCATCGTTGGTAAGTCTGAATCGCTACCCATAATAATACTTATTTTTCTATTCATTATATTGCACTTTAATTTATTTTAAAAATAGGATTAATAACATGAAAGTAAATGTAAGATATAACAAAAATATGAGTTTCATAGGAAAAAACGAAAAGAACCACGAAACACACTTCGATTCAAATTCCCCCGATGCAGATTACGAAGCTGCTACACCAATGGAAATATTACTCGAAGCAGCCGCTACTTGTTCTGGTATGGACGTGGTTTCTATGTTAAATAAAAGAAAGAAAACAATTGATTCTTTGAACATAGATGTGAATGGAGAAAAACGAGATGAACACCCTAAAATTTATACCAAAGTGCATATGACTTACACTCTTGTCAGCCCTGATATTGAACCAAATGAACTAGAACGATCAATATCATTATCTCATGAGAAATATTGTAGTGTCTCTGCTACACTGAGGTTAGCTGGAGCAGAAATAACTTATGATTATAAAATAGAAAAATCATAAAAATTGAGACGTTTTTGGCGTTCATGTGTCTTTATATATATCTATTGTAATTATTAAAAAAAACTTACTATATAATTTGAATAAAATAATCTTACTGCTGTTGGAGATTCTAACTTGCACCACCTATGCCCAAATTAGAATAAATGAAGTTTGTTCTTCTAATAAAGGTAATTTCTATGATGAAAAGTTTGATACCCCAGACTGGATAGAGCTTTACAATTATTCGAATGAGCCAGTAAATCTATCAAACTGGAGCATATCTGACCAGAGTGATTATAGTAAAGCTTGGCAATTGCCAGATACAATTATTCAACCTGGTGAGTATTTTATTGTTTGTGCTTCAGGTCGTGCAATTAATAATGCAAAGAGTATTAATATAATTTCTAATGGTGTAAAAAACACTCATTTCAGCTATGAAGATCAACTTTCATTGGCATATGTGGAAGCTCTTGGGGATTTTAGTTTTGAGGTGGAATATAATAATTTCAAAGGTGAGATAAATACCAAATATGAGCCTTCTTTAGCTGGAGTTGTAATAAAAGAAGAAATCCAATCTAAGTCAAAAATGATTGGTTTTTTCAATAATCCTACTTCATACAGAAAGGTAAATACACACATTAGAAAGGGTGAGGAAATCTACAGAGTAATTGAGCCAATAAAGGATAGAATTAAAATTGATGAAAATAAACATTTAGTCGAAAGAAAAAGAGATTCTATATATTAT
>JBDQHL010000072.1:0-6619 GCA_040264895.1 Bacteroidota bacterium | reverse complement strand
GCTAATAAAGGTGATATAGTTGAACACAATGATTTAAAATATCTTTATAGATGTATAGAATCGAATCAAATACCTTCAAAGTTATTAATGCTAACTAAAAGTGAGTATTAAATGGATAATTCTAAAAATAACATACCAAATATTCTTCTATTATATGGAGAAGAGACATTTTTAATTGATGAACGTGTAAAAGAAATTACAAAAAATGCATTGCAAGAGGGTATTACAGAAAATTCCATCGAAAAAGTTGATGGGTCTGATATATCTGAGCAAATAATTGTAGATATGTCGAATAACCTATCACTAATATCACCTGAAAAGTTATTAATTGTCTATAATTTTGATATTTTGTATGAGAACAAAAGAAAATCATTTACAGGTTTTGTAAACTATATTAAAAACCCTAATCCTAATACAAAACTAATGCTGGTGGGAGCACCTTCAAGATTAAATGGGATATCAAAAGATTTAAAAAACAGTAAAAAAGTGTCTTCAGCAAAAAACAAAATAAGTAAATTACCCCTAGTGCTTAAAGAAATCTTTGACAACAATTATTATGAGGAGTATTCTAAAATCTATGATAATCAATTTGCAAATTGGACAGTTCAAAGGGCAAAGAATTATAATAAAATGATAGATTTGGAAGTAGCTAATCTATTAAGTTTAAATTGTAACTCAATAAGAGAAATTGACAATGAACTTAAAAAAATAAATATTTTTTCTCCTAGTTCTGATAGAATAAATATTGAGCAAGTAGAAGAAATTGTTGGTGTGAACAAGGAAAACAATGTATTTGAATTAACTAAAAGCGTTGGTAATAAAGAGCTTCCAAGATCTTTAAAAATTTCAGACAACCTATTATCACAATCAAATCAAAGTGTATTAATATTGATAACTCTTACTCGATATTTCCTTAAGCTATTTAAGCTAATAGATGAACTAAAGAATACAACAAATAAATTTCAATTAGCAGGTAAAATAGGTGTAAATCCATATTTCATAGATGAGTATATTGGTTCACTAAGAAAATACACTCCTATCGAAATTGAACATAATTTGTCTATCCTTTCATTAGCAGATGAAGAACTAAAATCATCGACAGTGAATCACAAGTTACTGATACAAAGAACTCTGACTAATATAATTAACCACAAATAAAAGGAAGCATTGATTAATTTCTTATATTAGTAGTTATTATAATTCAAAATAGCAAGAAAGAATGAATCAAAGCGAACTTTTCATACCAACTTTAAAAGAAACCCCAAGTGATGCCCAAATGCCTTCACACAAACTAATGTTAAGGGCTGGGTTAATAAGACAAATAGCCGCAGGAGTATTCTCTTGGCTACCATATGGTTATATAATGCTCAAAAAGGTACAAAAGGTGATAAATGAAGAAATGAATGCTATTGGTGGGCAAGAATTTCTATTACCTGCGTTGAACCCAAAAGAAATATGGGAACAAACGAATAGGGTTGAAGCAATGGGGGACGTAATGTTTCATCTCAAAAATAGAGAAAATCTTGTTTTAGCACCAACTCATGAAGAGATAATAGCTTACCATGCATCTCATAGTATAAAATCTTACAAGGAACTACCTCAAATATGGTATCAAATACAAAATAAATTCAGAAATGAGCCAAGACCTAAATCTGGGGTTATGAGAGGAAGACAATTTATAATGAAGGACTCTTATTCTCTAGACAGTAATAATGATGGTTTAGATAAAAGTTATGAAAAGCACTATAATGCGTATAAAAAAATATTTGACAGACTAGGTATTAATTATTTTGTTGTTGGTGCTTCTTCTGGTGCAATGGGTGGTAGTAAATCTCAAGAGTTTATGGTTGAAAATGAATTCGGTGAAGATACTTGTGCTATTAATTATGATAGTGGATATTCTGCAAATATAGAAGTTGCAGTTTCTTATATTAAGCCAAACGATAGAATTTCTAATGAGTTATCGATAGAAGAATTTGAAACTCCTAATTCTAAAACTATAGTTGCATTATCTGAGAAACATAATATTCCAATTGAAAAATGTGCTAAATCGGTAGTCTATATAATTAATTCTGAGCCAGTACTTATTCTAATGCGTGGTACAGATCAATTAAATGAAACAAAGCTACAAAGTATTTTTGAAACAAATAATACAAGACCTGCAACTGAAGATGAGATTGAGTCTTATTTTAATGCAAAACCAGGATCAATAGGGCCAATAGGTGTATCAGATGATATAAAAATTTATGCAGATATTTTGTTAAAAGATGCAAATGATTTAATAAGTGGAGCTAATAAGAATGGTTATCACCTTAAGAATATAGATTTCAAACGTGATTGTAGTATTGAAAATTATTATGATTTTAGAACAGTTATGGATGGAGAGCCAAATATTATTGATGGAAAGCCACTAAAAATTGTTAATGCTATAGAACTTGGTCACATATTCAAACTTGGAACTAAATATTCTGAAGCAATAGGTGCCAAAATATTAGATGAAAATGGAAAAGAAAAACCTATTGTCATGGGTAGTTATGGAATTGGTGTAGAAAGAGCACTTGCTTGTATTATAGAACAAAACTATGATGAAAATGGTTTGAAGTGGTCGAAGGAATTTGCACCATTTGATGTTCATATTCTCAGTTTATCCTATGAAAAATCAGATAATGTAAGGACACACTCAGATAACCTGAAGAAAAACTTAGAAAGTGATGGTATATTAGTATTATTGGATGATAGAAAAGAAAGACCTGGTTTTAAATTTAAAGATGCCGACTTGTTAGGAATACCATTGCAGGTAACTATAGGGGATAGAGGTCTTGAGAATAATGAGGTAGAACTGAAATTAAGAAATTCTGGAGAGAAGATTAAGATTAAGTATAGTGATATTCAAAGTGAAATAATTAAAATTATGAGAAGTGATGAATCTACAAGCTGATTTACATACTCATACAGTTCACTCTGACGGTGTATTGACTGTTAAACAGTTGCTCGATAAAACTAAGAAAGCAGGACTTTCTGGGTTGAGTATAACTGATCACGATACACTTTCAGGAGTGAAAGAGGCTCTAACTTCAATCAAAGATTATAAGTTCGAATTTATTTCTGGAATTGAAATAACCTCTCACGTTGAAGATAAAGAAATTCATCTTCTATCTTACGGTATTGACCCAGACCATGATGAATTAAATGAAAAGTTGTTATCATTACAAAAATCTAGAGAAAAGAGAGCTGAACTTATGGTTGCCAAATTAGCAGATCATGACATAAAGCTTGATCTTGATAAAATAAGAAGTAATGCCAAAGGAGCTGTAATAACAAGACCACATATAGCAAAAGCTATGCTTGATGAGGGTTACATAAAAAATTACAAACAAGCGTTTGATGAATATATTGGTAATGATTTACCAGCTTTCGAAGAGAAAGAATACTTTGAAGTTAAAGAAGCCATTGAATTAGTACATCGGGCAGGAGGAAAAGCTGTTGTTGCTCACCCTAACCGATATGTTAATAAATCAGAAATGAGATATATGATCAAATCGGGTTTAGATGGAATAGAAGTATTACATCCTTCTCACAATGATTACTACATAAGGTATTGGAGACGTTGGTGTATAGAAAATAAGCTTATTGCTACTGGTGGTTCAGACTATCACGGATCAAGACCGTATGATGACGATAATTTCGGGAGATGGAAAATAAATATTGACGTATTAAAAAAGTTAAAACAGTAAATTATGCGGAAGTGGCGGAATTGGTAGACGCGCTGTCTTGAGGGGGCAGTCGCCTTAGGGTGGTATGGGTTCAAGTCCCATCTTTCGCACAAAAAAAATTAAAAGGGTATTAGTATAAAAACTAATACCCTTTTTAGATTTACTTAGAAATACCAATAACACCACAGGCAACTCTTGCACCAGCTGCACCAGTGGGTTGAGTTTTTGTGTCATCTTCCTCTGCATGTACAATTACACCACGCCCAACTATGTTATTAGGTCCGCTTAATGATAATTTATCAGTAATGAAGCTTGATTTAGCAACACCATCATGATCGGCTTCCAAATTTCCCAAATCACCAACATGTGTTTCATTATTATCCAATGCACCATGATGATCATGATCGGTGAAAAAATGTCCACCCGCAGATTTACCATCATTTGAGGAGCAATCGCCTTTTTCATGAACATGGAATCCATGTTTTCCTGGTGATAGATTATAGACTTCGGCATTTACTTTTACTCTACCATCTGGCATTTTAGTAAAAGTTACTTGTCCATTTACTTCGTTACCTTCTGTAGGGTAAAGCACTGAAATAGCAACTTCAGTATTTGATTCAAAACTTTTTACAGTATTTTCTAAACTATTATGTTCCTCATTCATATTATGAGGTTCTTTTTTCTCACTGCAAGAAATAAAAAGCAAAGCAGAAATAATTAATGAAAAAATTAGTTTTAAATTCTTCATTCTATGATACCTTTATTATATTTACAATTAGAATATTTAAACGAAATTGAATAATTTTATTTTATGAAACAATGTATAATTAAAAGTCTGATATTTTTGTCATTCTTGCTCATAAGTTGCGATAAGGGGTTAGAACCAATAGGTAAACTTGAAACTGATGCAGTGTTGAATTGTAATGTTACTTTTACAAATGACTGGCCAAAACAAGATAGTGTTTTGGGTGTAAGTGTTGCTGCCTTTAAATTACCCCCTTCTGAAAGTTTGATACAAGAATTACTAAATGGTAATGCTGTTTTGGATTTAAATTCTATTCAATATGGTGTTGACCAATCAAATGTTTTGCTCGATATTACTGATGCCCCACAGATATTCAAGTATATTATAGTTGCATGGAACTATGAAGATGATATACAATCACAAAGAGTTATAGGTGTATTTACACTCACTGATAAATTAAATCCTGGTGAAATAGAATTAAACCCAGGAGACTCATTAACAATTGATATTGAGGTAGATTGGAATGATTTCCCATCACAACCTTTTTAAGGTTTTAGTATTATTTATTTGTACAAGTACAGCATTTGCTATAGATGGAGTTATTACTGATAAGGATAACGGTAATCCTATTATTGGAGCTAGAATAAGTATTGAAGGAACTACAAATGGTGACATTTCTGACAAAGAAGGTAAATATAATATTGAAACTAAGGCTGATAGTCTAATGGTAATAGTTGAATATGCTGGTTATGAAGACTATAAACAAATGCATGTAAATGAAAGTAATATTGAAATTAAATTATCTCCGTATAGTTTTAGATCTGATGAATTAATTGTTAGTGCAAACAAGAAAGTAGAAGCAAAACAAGATGTTCCTATATCTGTATCTACAATTGTTAAAGAACAACTATCAGCCAGGAATATAACATCAATAGATTTTGCTTTGCAATATGTTCCTGGAGTTGAAGTAAATCAAGACAATGTATCAATAAGAGGTTCATCCGGTTTTTCATTTGGAATTGGTTCTAGGGCGATATTTTTACAAGATGGATTTCCACTACTATCAGCGGATAATAATGACATTAAGTTTGACATAATACCAATACTTTTTGTAGATAGGGTAGAAGTAGTGAAGGGTGCTGGGTCTGCATTATTTGGAACTTCAGCTCTTGGTGGTGTTGTCAATGTATTGACTAGTGAACCCAAAGTTGAATCAAAAATAAGAGCAAGAGTGTATGGTGGGGCATTTACAGATACTAAATACAATAAGTGGAATTGGAATGATAACCCTTCAATAAATAGTGGTTTGGATTTAGGTTATTCTAAAAAGTTTGACGATTATGATTTAATAGCATCTATATCTGTATTTGATCAAGACAGTTACAAAAGATTCGATAAGAGTGAAAGATATTCTGCTTTTCTAAAACAAAGTTATGAAATTAATGATAACTCGAAATTATATGCTACATTAAATTATTCCACTAGTGATACTGATGATTGGGTATATTGGAATAGCTTAGATTCAGCTCTTATACCACCTACAACAACTGATGAAAGTGTAAGAATAAAATCAGATAAGTTAGCTTTCTCCTCTAGATATAGAAATATAATTAGTGAAAAGAGTTTAATTGATATCAGAGCTGGTCTATTCAATACTTTTTTTTCCAACATGTTAGATACAGACAATAGTGAATTCAGAGAATCTAGAGGTTTATCATATTATATTGAACCTCAGTATTCGCTTAACATTAATAAGAATAACTCAATAATATCAGGTTTAGAACTGAGAATTAATGAAGTCGAGTCTGAAACATATAAATCTGTAACTCAAAGTATAGCAGGTGCATTTGTTCAATTAGAGAACAAAGACGTTGATAACCTAATTGCTACTATTGGATTAAGAGCTGATAAAGAACAACTAGAAAATATTGAAACAAATCCTCGTTTTAGTCCAAAACTAGGTCTAAATTATAAATTAAATAAAAAAATTAATTTTAGAGGATCATTTGGTCTTGGATTTAGAGTAGCATCATTAGCTGAAAGGTATGCAACAGTTGAATTCCAAGGATTTAGCGTAATTGAAAATCCAAATTTAAAATCTGAAAAAAGTCAGTCAATTGAGTTAGGTATTAGTGCTAATGTACTTAATTCAGACCATTAT
>JBDQHL010000071.1:0-6654 GCA_040264895.1 Bacteroidota bacterium | reverse complement strand
TTATTATCTTGAAAAATTAGATAATTTTTCAAGTGAAGATGAAGTAAACTCATTTCTAAAAGAAAATAGTAAGAATTTTCTCAGGACATTAAATGAAAGTTTAGACAAAGGTGATAAGAAATTAATTGGTGTAAATATTTATCAAAACGCTGACACTATTAATCAAACTACTAATGATAATGAGAGACTTGCAAGCGATTTTGAACAATTAAAAATAAAAGTTGATTCAAACAAACCAAAAGTTTACATAGCTAATTTTCTGGATAAAAGTAATTTACAATTCCCTATTACAATGGCAATGAATACTTTCAACATTGAGTTCGAAGTAAATACTCTTTTTGAATTAGTTGAAGATTGCTATAATACTGTTAGGTTATACGACCCTGATTTGGTAATAGTAAATGGTGATGATAATGTGCTCAGAAACTTAAGAAATATGCTAACTGAATATAGTTTAGTTTCTATTAATGAATTCAGAGAAGACTCAATATTATCAAATATTGAGAAAATAATTTCCAAAATGGACAAGGTGAATAATGACAAATAATTTTGAGACTTTAGAAGGAATAAAGGTAAAACAAAAATATTCATCGGAAGACATTAAAAGTTGTAATCACACTGATTATATGTCTGGAATACCTCCTTATTTACGAGGTCCATATCATACTATGTATCTTGGTAGATCTTGGACAATAAGACAATATGCTGGATTTTCGACTGCAGAAGAAAGTAATGCATTTTACAGAAGAAATTTGAAAGCTGGACAAAAAGGTTTATCTGTGGCTTTTGACCTTGCAACTCACAGAGGTTATGATAGTGATAATCCAAGAGTTGAAGGTGACGTAGGTAAAGCTGGTGTAGCCATAGATAGTATTGAAGATATGAAAATACTCTTCGATGGAATACCACTGGATAAAATCTCAGTTTCTATGACTATGAATGGTGCTGTTCTCCCTATAATGGCGTTTTACATAGCAGCAGCAAAAGAACAAGGTGTACAATCAGAAAAGTTGAGTGGAACAATTCAAAATGATATCCTTAAAGAATATTTGGTACGTAATACTTATATTTATCCACCGAAAATGTCAATGAAAATAATATCTGATATTTTTGAATATACAAGTAAAAATATGCCAAGCTTTAACTCTATATCTGTTAGTGGTTACCACATGCAAGAAGCTGGTGCTACTGCTGATATTGAATTAGCATATACCCTAGCAGATGGTTTAGAATACGTCAGAGCAGGAATAAATGCGAGATTGGACATAGACAAATTTGCACCTAGAATATCGTTTTTTTGGGCAATAGGGATGAACTTCTTCATGGAAGTTGCCAAGATGAGAGCTGGTAGATTGATTTGGGCGCAGCTAATGAAACAATTTTCACCAAAGAACCCAAAATCTATGTCGCTAAGAACTCACAGCCAGACATCTGGATGGAGTTTAACAGAGCAAGACCCTTTTAATAATATCACTCGTACAACTATAGAAGCAATGGCCTCTGCATTAGGTCATACACAATCACTTCATACTAATTCATTTGATGAGGCGATAGCATTACCAACGGACTATAGTGCTCGAATAGCAAGAAATACACAATTAATTTTACAGCACGAAACTGGTATTACAGATTTTATAGATCCATTCGGTGGGTCTTACTATGTAGAGAGCTTAACAAAAGAGCTCTATGACAAAGCATGGGAACTTATAGAAGAAGTAGAGAACCATGGTGGTATGGCAAAAGCAATTGAATCAGGAATTCCAAAATTGAAGATTGAAGAAGCAGCTGCTAAAAGACAAGCACGAATTGATTCAGGTGAAGAGATAATTATAGGAATCAATAAAAACAAAGTAGATGATAATTATAGATTCGATATACTTGAAGTTGACAACGTAAGTGTAAGAAACTCTCAAATAGAAAGAATAAATGGAATTCGTGAAAAAAGAGATTCAAACATAGTTGAACAGTTACTAAATGAATTAACAGAAATTGCTAATACAGGAAAAGGTAACTTATTAGAAGTTGCTGTGAAAGCAGCTGAAGCAAGAGCTACTCTTGGAGAAATATCGGATGCAATAGAGAAAGTTTCTGGGAGACACAAAGCTATGACTAAGACTATAAGTGGTGTTTATAGTAGAGAAAACAGCAATAAAGGAGAAATTAACTCTGTTCGAGAGCTATCAGACCAATTCTTCGAACTAGATGGAAGACGACCAAGGATATTAGTTGCAAAAATGGGTCAAGATGGTCATGATAGAGGAGCTAAAATTATTGCAACTGCATTTGCTGATTTAGGATTTGATGTAGATGTTGGGCCACTGTTCTCTACTCCAGAAGAAGTTGCAAAACAATGTATAGAAAATGATGTCCATATAGTCGGCATAAGCACACTGGCAGCAGGGCACAAAACTTTATTACCAAAACTAATAGAATTACTAAAAGAGCAAGGAAGAGAAGATATAATTGTTATAGCTGGTGGAGTTATACCAAAGCAAGATTACGATTTCCTTTACGAAAAAGGAGTGTTTAAAGTCTTTGGTCCTGGTGTTAAAATCACAGACTCATCGAAAGAAATATTAGAAGAGTTGATTAAAATATATAGTGAAAATAGCTAATCACAAATAATAGTATTAAATCTTACTGAGACGTTCTCATTACTTGATGAGGACGTTTCTACTTTTATAGGGTAACCTTCTTCATTATAATCATATACAAATGTCTTTATAGAAGTTGTTACCAAACTATCACGTGATGTGAAAGTTGTTGTTTCCTTAATTCTATTATTTTTATTGAACAGAGTAAATAAATCGACAATTTTATTGATATTTTTCATGTTGTCGTATTCATAAGTTGAATGTTCACTTCTTGATCCGTTATCATTAAACTGTTGGTATTGCCTATCAATAAGCCTATCGTTTACATCATACTGATAATTTGATTGGCTAAGAAGTTTCCAAGTCTCATCATATTTATAGTTACTTTCTGTAATTACTTGGTATTGATTATTATATACTCTAATAACTTTTTCAACAAACTCACCTATGTTATTATAAGTAACAATCTCGTATGGTATTCCTCTACTGTTACTATACACCGAGTCTACAAAATTTAAATTTCCATCACTATCTTTATAGTTTATGTAAGTTATTTCACCTAGAAAATTTCTGTAAATCTCAGTTTGTCTTACCAAATCACCTACTTCATTATTATCAAAACGATAATAATAAAGACTTGAAGCTTGGTCGTCTTTATATTCAACTTCATAATAATAATTAGCACTATCAGTATATGACAAAAGTTTACATCTAACAATATCGTTGGCTTTATTGATGCTATCATCGCTGCAAGACACAAAGATAAAACTTGTAGCTAAGATAAATAGGAAGTATTTGAGTCTAAACATAAAGTAATCTATCCAAATTTTTAGGTTTTTTACCTTAAACAATGTATTTTTGTTTTTAAATATAACAAATAAAAAACTAAGATTAAAAATAGAAATATGAGAAAAGAACTATTATTTGCAGTTGGAATTGTTGCAATTGCATTACTTTCGAGATTTATCCCTCACCCACCGAATTTTACACCTATATTAGCAATCGCTCTTTTTGGTGGTGCTATATTTAAAAATAAAGCTATAGCCTATTCTGTAACTTTAGGTTCAATGTTTATAGCAGATTTATTTTTGGGGCTTCACGAGTCACTTTGGGCAGTATATCTATGTCTTGCTTTATTCGTGTTCATTGGAACAAATGTTAAAAGAAAAAATAGCAAATCAATAACATTGTCTGCAATAAGCTCATCAATTATATTCTTCCTATTAACTAATTTTTCTGTTTGGGCTTTCACTACGCTTTATTCAAGTAATTTAGCTGGATTAATGTCATCGTACACTATGGCATTGCCATTTTTCAAATGGAATTTATTATCAACACTGTTATGTAGCGGTGCTATGTTTGGAATATATAATTTATTAGAAAAATACAATTTTGGTTTTACTCAACTTGCTGAGGAAAATAAAAAATAATTCTATTTAAAAATTAAAAAAAACTCCAACTTAAAAAGTATAATCTAAGTTGGAGTTTTTTTATTTTATCGATTACTATTTACTACTTACTCTTCTTTATTTGATTGCTAAAGTGATCTTCTTGTGCATCGACTACAGCTATTGCAACCATATCTAATATCTCATGTACATCACTCCCTTGCTCTAATATATGAACCGGTTTTGACATACCAATTAGTATTGGACCTATTAGATTTGTACTACCTACTTTTGAAAGAAGTTTATAAGCAATATTACCAGAATTCAAATCAGGGAAGACTAAAACATTTGCTCCACCTTTAATTTCACTGAATGGGAAGTTAGATTCTAATAATTCAGGTCTAACTGCTATATCTGCTTGCATTTCACCGTCTACAATCAACTCTGGTCTTTTGGTTTTAATTATATTTCTTGCTTCTCGCATTTTAATAGGTGTTTCCCCTGTAGCAGAACCAAAATTACCATACGATAGTAATGCAATTTGAGGTGTTACCTCAAAATACTGAGCTAATTCAGCTGCCTGGATAGCAATATCTGCAATTTCGTGAGCAGTAGGATTTATATTTACAGTAGTATCTGCTAAGAAATAGGTTTTTTTCTTTGTAGATACTATATGAAGACCGGAGACTTTATTAAATCTAGGGTCGTGACCTATTGTTTGCAATGCTGGTCTTATTGTAGCAGCGTAGTTTGTATTTAATCCACTTAACATACAATCTGCGTCGCCAACTGCAACCATTGTGGAAGCAAAGTAATTTCTATGCTTTAATATTCTTTTTTCAGCATCGTGGTTATTAACACCTCTTCTCTGTCTCAGTTTATAGTACTCTTCTATATACTTCTTAGTGTTTTTGTGAGTTTCAGGATTTATTATTTCAATCCCATCAAGATCATAACCAAATTGCTCAGCTACTTCCTTTATCTCGTCTTTGACACCAAGTAGTATAGGCTTAGCAATTCCCTCTTCTACAGAAAGCTGTGCAGCCCTTATAATTTTAGAATTATCTCCCTCAGGGAAGACAACTTTCTTAGGGCTTCTTCTTGCTTTTTTATAAATCAATGACATGAAGCTCTGAGTCCTACCCATTCTTACGTTTAGTTCTCGCTTATACTCATCTATGTTTTTAATTTTCTTACGAGCAACACCCGAGTCCATAGCAGCTTGGGCTACGGCTGGTGAAACAGAAGTTAAAACTCTTGGGTCAAATGGTTTAGGAATAATATATTCTGGACCAAAATTAATATCATCTACACCATAAGCTGACTTTACAGTTTCAGGCACATCTTCTCTGGCTAATTCTGCCAATGCTTGTGCAGCAGCTACTTTCATTTCTAAATTTATTGCACTCGCATAAACATCGAGGGCACCTCTGAAAATGAAAGGAAATCCTAAAACATTATTAACTTGATTTGGATAATCAGATCTTCCAGTAGCCATAATTACATCATCTCTGGCAGCCTTAGCATCATTGTATGTTATTTCAGGATCTGGGTTAGCCATTGCAAAAATAATTGGTGTATCAGCCATAGACTTAACCATTTTTTTGCTAACTACCCCACCTACAGAAAGTCCCATAAATATATCGGCGCCATCCATTGCTTCTTCCAAGGTACGTTTATCAGTTTCTATTTCAAACTCTTTCTTGTACTTGTTCATATCATCTTTTCTACCCTTGTATATAATTCCTTGTCTGTCACACATATATACATTCTTAGGGTTTACTCCCAAAGCCATGTGGAACTTTGCACAAGCTATAGCAGCGGCACCAGCACCATTATAAACAATTACGATATCTTCAATTTTCTTTTCAGCTATAAGTAAGGCATTAATCAAAGCTGCACCTGATATGATTGCTGTACCATGTTGATCATCATGAAATACAGGTATGTCTAATCTTTCTTGTAACTGTTTTTCTATTTCAAATGATTCTGGAGCCTTTATATCTTCTAGGTTAATTCCCCCGAATGTAGGTCCCATCATTTCAATTGCTTTGATTAAGTCTTCTTGATTCTTTGAATTAAGTTCAATATCAAATACATCAATATCAGCAAATGCTTTGAATAAACCGCCTTTACCTTCCATAACAGGTTTACTTGCTGATGCTCCTATATCACCAAGTCCTAGCACAGCAGTACCATTAGAAATAACTGCAACTAGGTTACCTTTATTAGTATACTTATATACATCATTCTCATTCTTTTCTATTTCTAAACAAGGGTATGCAACACCAGGTGAGTAAGCTAAAGACAAATCTCTTTGTGTTATAAATGGTTTAGTGGGGACAACTTCAATCTTACCAGCAGGAGATTTTGAGTGGTAGTTGAGAGCGTCATTTTTTCTGATTTTCATAGATTAATTATTCTTATTTTTTTGCAATATAAAGTACATCAACATACGAAATTCTATTCAAACCATTTGATTATTGAATAAGTTATATAACATATGTAATCTGTTTGTTTTGCTCATGCATAGACTCGTTAAATGAATTTATAAAAATATCATCAGACACAGACTTTAGACTTAGAGTTTCAGATGGTTTAGCTGACCAAGGATTAGGTGTTATTTATAAAGAAGTAGATAATATTACTGATCTTCCTAAATCTTGTTTTAA
>JBDQHL010000070.1:0-6863 GCA_040264895.1 Bacteroidota bacterium | reverse complement strand
TATTAACAGAATTAATTTCTATTATATGATTAGTATATAGAAATTTTGAGCTTGCTGAATCACTTGCTGATAGTGAAAATGTAAATGTAATAATTAATATTAGTATTAATCTATATATCATATTAATTCATAATGTTGGTTTTGTCCCTCTGTTATCTATAAAGACACATGAAATAAGAAAACGTCTCCAGAATTTAAAACTTTTTTAAATTACTCATTATGCCAACAACAAAACAGAAAATAATAGCAGAAGGAAATCTTACTGACTTAGAAAGAGTTATACTTACATCTTTCAAAGAGGATATGATTAAGTTTGTGAAAGCAAAACCTGAACGATTTGACGAATTGGTTGAGCTAAGCTTATCAAACAAACAGCCAGTATCTTGGAGGGCAAATTCTGTACTCAATTCGATAATTATAAAGAATGATATTAGACTTCGATATAAAATTGACCAAGTATTAGAGTTAATACCAATTAGTAATGACAGTAATAGAAGAGAACTGCTCAAGCTATTTATGAAAATGGAAATCCCCGAAAGTAAACAGTCAGAGTTCATTGATGTCTGTATAAACCTATGGGTCGATGTCGACATCAAACCATCAGTACGATGCTATGCATTTAGAATACTAATTGATTATGCGAAAAAATACCCAGAACTAATTAGTGAACTAATACCATTGACTGAGGATATTTATATGGATTCTCTCTCAGATGGAATAAAACGAGCCCTAAAAAAAAGAATGCAAAAGAGCGGTGCATTTGAATAGTGAAATTAGGTATAATCTCATTTTTCCATTAAATTTGATAGTCTATAATTCAACACAAAACCTAATTATACAGTAATGGCCAAAGGCAAAGAAACCCCACTTATAAAACAGTATAACAGCATAAAATCGAAGTATCCTGACACGGTTCTACTGTTCAGGTTGGGTGATTTCTACGAGACATTTAACGAAGATGCAGTAATTACCGCCAAGGTTTGTGGAATTACTTTGACAAGAAGGAATAATGGTGCAGCTGGTCAAATGCCACTAGCCGGATTCCCTCATCATCAGTTAGATGCTTACTTACCTAAGTTAGTCAAAGCGGGCTACAGAGCTGCAGTATGTGAACAGTTAGAAGACCCAAAACAAGCCAAAGGAATAGTAAAGCGTGGAGTCACTGAAATTGTAACTCCAGGTGTAGCTCTTTACGATAAATTATTAGAATCGAAGAAAAACAAATTCCTTGCTTCACTATACTATAAGAAAATAAAGAATGGACCTGAACTAATTGGTTTTGCTTTTGCCGATGTATCAACAGGTGAGTTTTTCACAAGTGATATACTTGCCAAAGAATTAGGTGAGAACTTAGAAGCAGTATTGCCAGCAGAGATAATTATCTCAAAATCACAAAAGCAATACTTTCTTGAAGCAATGAAAAAAATTAGCTTCTCCCCTTCCATCAGCTATCAGGAAGAATGGATTTTTGAAGAAGAGTTTTGTACTGATGCATTGCTCAAGCAATTTGAAACAAAAAACCTAAAAGGTTTTGGTGTTGCTGATCTTAGTGCTGGTGTTGTTGCTGCAGGTGTCGTTAT
Source organism: Bacteroidota bacterium (assembly GCA_040264895.1). Taxonomy (GTDB): domain Bacteria; phylum Bacteroidota; class Ignavibacteria; order Kapaibacteriales; family UBA2268; genus PGYR01. Next base: position 5,283 of record JBDQHL010000070.1, on the reverse strand, counting down.
TCATTATCTGAATGAAACTCAAAATAGCGCTCTGAAGCACATAAATAGTGTTTCCCTTTATGACACTTCAAATTATATGCTTTTGGATAGCTCAACTAGAAGAAATTTAGAGATAACACTTACAACCGAGGGCGAAACAGAGGGTTCGCTATTCTCAGCATTGGACGACACAAAAACTTCTATGGGTGGGCGTTTACTCAAAAAGTGGATTTCAATGCCGCTAAAGAAAGAAAAAGAAATTCAAAAAAGATTAGATGCAGTTAATACACTTTATGACTCACAAAAGATAAATGAGCTAAGAGAAATACTTTCTGAGATTGGAGATATTGAGAGACTTTCTACCAAAATTGCAACGCTAAGGGCAGGCCCAAGGGATTTGGTAGCATTGAAAAACTCTATGGCTAAATTACCAGAGATTAAAGAGTATTTGACCAAGTTTGATGATGATTACATAAAAGCACTAAAACTAAACATTCCTGATCCAAAATCATTCGTTGAATTAATTAGTACTGCAATTAAAGAAGAACCAGGATTAAATATTGGCAAAGGCAATGTATTCAATGATGGATATAGTGAAGAATTAGATGAGTATATCACTGCTCGTTATTCTGCTAAAAATTGGATAAGTAACTTCCAGAAAGAGATGCGTGAAGCTACAGGAATAAATAATCTTAAAGTAGGATTCAACAATGTGTTTGGTTATTACATAGAGGTAACTAAAGTAAACACCTCAAAAGTACCTGATAGCTTTGAAAGAAAACAAACTCTTACAAACTCTGAAAGATATATTACACCTGAGTTAAAAGTTTTCGAAGAAAAAATATTTAGTGCAGATGAAAGAATTGATACAATTGAAAAGCGACTTTATAGCGAATTAATAAATAAGCTAATGAACTACCTTCGTGAGATGAAGCTTAGTAGTTACATTGTTGCCCAGCTAGATTGCCTTCAATCTTTTGCGTTCGTCTCATTGCAGAAGAATTATAGCAAGCCAACTATAAACGATAATAATGATTTGTTTATAGAAGAAGGAAGACATCCAATTGTAGAAGATAGCTTACCACCAGGTGAAAGCTTTACTGCGAATGACACTAATTTTGATACTGAAGAAGAGTTGGTTCATATTATAACTGGACCTAACATGTCGGGTAAGTCTAGCTATCTAAGACAAACAGCTATTATAGTGCTTATGGCTCAGATTGGGTGCTATGTACCAGCTAAAAAATGTACAGTTGGTCTTGTTGATAAAATATATACGCGAGTTGGTGCTGGTGATAATATCCGCTCAGGTGAAAGTACATTTTTAGTTGAGATGCAAGAATCGGCGAATATTATGAACAACGCAACTGACAAAAGTTTAATCTTACTCGACGAAGTTGGAAGAGGAACAGCAACCTTTGATGGTATTTCAATAGCTTGGGCAATTGCTGAACATATTCACAACAAAATAAATGCAAAAACTTTGTTTGCAACCCACTATCATGAACTAAATGACTTAGCCAATAGATATGAAAAAATTCAGAACTACAAAGTAGAAGTTATTGAACGTGATGCAAAAATCATCTTCACTCACAAAGTTAGAGAAGGCACAGCAGACCATTCATTTGGTATATATGTAGCAAAAATGGCAGGACTCCCCTACTCTGTTGTAGAGCGCTCAAAAGAAATAATGGGCACTTTAGAAGAAGATGTGAGTCAACAAAAAATTGGCGGTTCGGAGCTATCAACATTTAAACCCAATTTGAATAAAGTTAAAACAAAAAGAAATGAAGAACAGGATAGTCAGCTTTCAATATTTGCATTCGAAGATGACAAGCTTAGACAACGCTTGAAAGAAATGAATATAGAAGGGATGACGCCATTGCAGGCCTTTCAAGTTTTATCAGAACTTATTACTGATGCAAAATCATAATAGAGACATTACTTGTAAATTTAAATCGTTTGCTTTTTTCTATAATTTAATTAAATTCTAATATTCACATATATTTAAAACAAATTCATAATTAATGGAATTACTACTTTTTTACTTATTTATTGCTGTATTTTTCTCATTTCTATGTTCCTTTCTTGAGGCAGCATTACTCAGCACGACCCATTCTTTTATTGGTGGTGCCGTATTTGAGAAGAAACCTTTTGCATTAAAACTACAGAAATTCAAAGAAGATATTGACAAACCTCTAACTGCAATTTTGACTCTCAACACTTTTGCCCATACTCTTGGTGCAGCAGGAGTTGGAGCTCAAGCACAAGAAATATGGGGTACTGAATACTTAACTGCAATATCAATTATTTTGACATTAGTAATACTAATATTTTCCGAGATTATACCTAAAACAATTGGTGCCACATATTGGAGACAATTTTCTCCTTTCACAGCATATACACTTCAGGGAATGATTTTTATACTCTATCCATTTGTGATAATTGCACCCGTAATAACCAAGATTTTCAAATCAAAGAAAGAAACATCAGAAATTAGTAGATATGATCTACATATGATGACTAAGCTTGGCGAATCTGAAGGTGTGATTGATAAAGAAGAATCACAAATAATTCAGAACTTACTTAGATTTAACGAAATTACTGCACACGATATTATGACTCCCAGAACTGTTGTAGTATCAGAAGATGAAGAAACTACAGCTTCCAATTTTTTCAAGAATTTGAAAGTAAGGCACTTTAGCCGTATTCCTCTTTACAGTGAATCGCAAGAAAACATAACTGGTTATGTTATAAAAGAAGATTTAATAAGTGATATAATTACTAAAGAAGGTAAATCTAAACTTAATAAGTTCAAAAGACCAATTACAATTATTGATATCAATGTTACATTGCCGAGAGCTTATGAGCAATTCATTCATAACAATGAGCATATAGCAGCAGTGTTTGATGAATACAATGGCTTTTCAGGGATTCTAACAATGGAAGATATTATAGAAACACTTTTAGGTGTAGAGATTATGGATGAATATGACTCAACAGAAGACTTACAATTACTTGCTCGAAAGAATTGGGAAAAAAGAGCCAAAAAGCTTGGTATAATAACAGAAGATGATGATAATGATGTTAGCAAAGGAGAATTATAGATGAAGATAGTATCATGGAATATAAATGGTTACAGAGCGATATCAGGACAGAATCCTAAGATGAGATATGGCGAAAAGGTGCAAATCAATGATCTTTTTGATTATATGGATGAAGAGAAGCCTGATATTTTGTTAATGCAAGAAACAAAATCTCACAAAGAGCAAATAAAGCCAGAACTACTTGCACCAGAAGGATATGAGTCTTACTTTGCATCTTGTAAAATAAAAAAAGGATACAGTGGAGTTGGTGTTTTAACTAACAAAAGCCCTGACTATGTAAATGATAGTATAGGAGTTGATAGGTTTGACGACGAAGGTAGAGTGATAGAGATTGGACTGGATGGAATGGCAATATTCAATGTTTACTTCCCAAATGGAAAGCAAGGGCAAGAAAGAGTTGATTACAAATTGGACTTTTACGATGCTCTATTTGCCAAAGCAAATGAACGAAGAAAAGAGGGGAAAAAAGTAATAGTGAGTGGAGATTACAACACAGCACACACCCCTATTGATTTAGCTAGGCCAGATAACAATCATGAGACTTCGGGCTTTCTTCCAGAGGAAAGGAAGAAAATTGATGAAATAGTTGCTATGGGCTATTCAGATGCCTTCAGGTTATTTGATAACTCCCCAGATAATTATACATGGTGGTCACCCAGAGGTAGAGCAAGAGAAAAGAATGTGGGCTGGAGAATTGATTACCACTTCATCAGCAATGATTTAATCCCACAAGCAAAGGATAGCTATCACAGAATAAAGCGTCTTGGCTCCGATCATTGTCCAATAGTGTTGGAGTTGAAATAAGAGGCAAATGAGTAACAATTTAGATCTAAACGATTACATTCGCGACATACCTAACTTCCCAAAAGAAGGAATCATATTTCGAGATATAACCACACAATTGTTAAACCCAAATGCTAATAAAAAGGCATTGAAAGAGTTGGTAAAACTAACTGATGGAGTTGAAGTTGATAAAGTAGTAGCTATAGAAAGCCGCGGCTTTTTCTTTGGACCTCAAATAGCACAAGACATAGGTGTTGGTTTTATACCAATCCGTAAGCCCGGTAAGCTACCTTCTAATATTATATCCGAGGAATATGAACTCGAATATGGTACAAATAAATTAGAGATACATACTGATGCAATAAGTGAAGGTGACAAAGTCTTAATTCATGATGATGTCCTTGCTACAGGAGGCACTGCTCTTGCAGCTTGCAAACTAGTCGAAAAGCTAGGTGGCACGGTAGTACAATGTAATTTTTTGCTCGAGATTCCATTTCTCAAAGGACGCGATATGTTATCCAATTATGATGTAAAGTCTGTAATAGAGTAATTTAATTTCTTTTATAGACTATCTTTTTCTTACATTTACATTAAAATCAGGTGGTTCTACTAACTGGAAAGTAGCTGAAGCAAACTTTATTTCGCCATTTGTCTTTTTTATTCACCCCTCTCTACGAAAAAGTTTAAAATTAATGCATACACCCAATATAAACAGAGGTATTTTTAATATATGAATCTGGGTAGAATTTTCTAGCTAATTTTAAAGATTCCTTGAGAACATCCCCATCCTTTCTTTCACTGGCAATAACAACAATATAGTAACCTTCAGAAAATCCTTGATACATATTGGAATACTCTATACTTATATACTTACCATCATCTGAATGTCCCCTAGCAACATAATCGTGTGTACTTCCACAGCCACATTCAATATCTGTATATAAACCTTCATCTTTATGGGGTTTATATCCTCTTAAATCTATTTTTAAATTTAGTTTTTTGCGAGCATCTTTCACTGTTTCTAAAGCTGAGTCATAATCCTTAGAAGATTGAATAATCACAAATCCTTTTTCAACATTCAGATCCTGAGAAAACAACTGATTAGTTAGAAACATTATGAATAATATTGATTTAAAGTATTTCATATCGAACAACTTTACTATAATGATGAGAAAAACAATGCCGCGAATACAATTCCAAGAGCATATAAACCAAGCATAATCAAAGTTAAAATACCAATAAACTTATAGAACGATTTATGATTTTTGAAAGAAGCCTCTAATTCCAAACTATCATTTGTTTCTAAAGCTGTTTTCATAGCATTTGAAGTTTTAAATAAAAACCAACTTGGAATAAGATAGAAAGCCCCGAAAACAATATAAGCAAAACCATAAATTGATATTAAACTATAAGG
>JBDQHL010000069.1:0-6895 GCA_040264895.1 Bacteroidota bacterium | reverse complement strand
TCCCATCAGTTTCTACAAAAGAAAGAAATAAAAAGGATGTCAATGAATGTGCTAACTGGTTGAAGGAAAATATACTTTCATCTGGATTCAAAGAAGTAGAAATAATAGAAACTAGTGGTCACCCAATTGTTTATGCAGAGTGGTTAGAAGCAGGTGAAAATGCACCAACTGTGCTAATATATGGGCACTATGATGTACAACCAGAAGACCCAATCAATCTTTGGGATTCACCTCCATTTGAGCCAACAATTAGAGATGGCAAGTTGTATGGGAGAGGAACAGCAGATGATAAGGGACAAGTTTTTGCTCATGTAAAAGGGGCTGAGGGTCATCTTAAAGTAAATGATAAACTACCTGTAAATGTAAAGATATTAATTGAAGGTGAAGAAGAGTCTGGAAGTACTGCATTAATGGAATTTCTACCAAAAAATAATGATAAGTTAAGTTGTGATACTATCTTGATTTCTGACACATCCTGGTTTGCAAATGAAATCCCATCGATTGTTTATAGCTTAAGAGGTATTGCTGTTATAGAACTTACTTTAACTGGTCCAAATAGAGATTTACACTCTGGTCAATATGGTGGTGCAGTTCCTAACCCTGCAAATGAATTATCGAAACTAATTTCTAAACTTCACGACGATAGTGGAAAAGTTACAATTCAAGGATTTTACGATGATGTCAAGGAATTGAGTTCAGAAGAAACTAACACATTAGAATCATTACCATTTGATGAAAAAGAATACGCCGATGAACTTGGCTTGTCTGGGTTAACTGGTGAAGAAGGATATTCTACAGTAATAAGAGCATCATCTAGACCTACACTTGATGTAAACGGTATGTTTAGTGGATATACTGACGAGGGGCATAAGTCAATTATTCCTTCTACTGCTACTGCAAAAATATCAATGAGATTAGTACCAAACCAAACTTGGAAGTCAGTCACAGAGAAAGCAATTAATCATATAAAGAGTTTAGTCCCAGATTATATGCAAATTGAAATACATAGCCACCATGGTGGAAATCCTGTGGAAGCAGCTATAGATTCTCCTGGTGTTAGTGCAGCTTCTACAGCTTTAGAAAATGCTTTTGGTCACAAAGCTGTAAATATGAGAGAAGGCGGTTCTATACCAATAGTAGAAATGTTTCAATCTGAACTGAATGCTCCAGCAGTACTTATGGGGTTAGGTTTAGAAGGTGATAATATACACTCACCAAATGAAAAATTCAATTTGGATCACTATTTTGGTGGAATTAAAGCTTCTGCTATATTTTTAGAAGAGTTTGCTAAATCTTATAATAAATAGATTATGAAAAGAATAAAAAGTAAAATATCAACTAGCTCCCCAGACTTTAAGGAAAATTATAATCATAATAAATCGATTGTTGAAGATTATAGGAAAAGACTTATTGATTTAAAAAAAGGTGGTCCTGAACACCACAGACAAAAACACTTAGATAGGGGTAAGCTACTTGTTCGAGATAGAATAGAAGAGTTATGTGACAAAAATACTCCATTTTTAGAAGTAGGTGCATTTGCAGCTACAGATATGTACGATGGAATTGCACCTTCTGCAGGTGTAGTCACAGGTATTGGTATTATCAAAGGTGTGGAGTGTATGATTGTTGCAAATGATGCTACTGTGAAAGGTGGTACTTATTTCCCAATGACAATCAAAAAGCACATAAGAGCTCAGCAAATAGCGATGAAGAATAATCTTCCTTGTATCTATTTGGTTGATTCTGGAGGCATATTCTTACCTTATCAGTCGGAAACATTTGCAGACAAGGAACATTTTGGAAATATCTTTTATAATCAAGCTCAGATGTCAAAAATGAGGATTCCTCAGATTGCTTGTGTTATGGGTTCTTGTACTGCTGGTGGTGCCTACGTACCAGCTATGAGTGACGAGACTGTAATGGTGAGAAATCAAGCAACTATATTCATTGGTGGTCCGCCACTGGTAAAGGCAGCTACTGGAGAAGAAGTAACTTCTGAAGAATTAGGTGGTGCAGATGTTCATACTAAAATATCTGGAGTAGCAGATCACTTAGCTGAAAATGATTCTCACGCTCTTAAAATTGTAAGAGATATAGTTGAAAATTTTGAAAAGCAAAATAAATATGATACTAAGCGAGACAAAATTGAAGAACCTTATTATGATGCTGATGAGTTATATGGTGTAATTCCTAAGAATATCAGAACTCCTTTTGATATAAAGGAAGTTATTGCACGAGTAGTTGATGGTAGTAGATTCCAAGAATTTAAAGAAAATTATGGAAAATCATTAGTTACAGGCTTTGCCAGAATAATGGGTTATCCAGTTGGGGTAATAGGTAACAATGGAGTGTTATTTTCTGAATCAAGCTTGAAGGGTGCACATTTTATTGAATTGTGTTCGGTAAGAAAGATTCCGATTATTTTCTTGCAAAATATAACTGGATTTATGGTTGGTAAGAAATATGAGCATGGTGGAATAGCAAGTGACGGAGCTAAGTTAGTTCACGCAGTAGCTAATACAAATGTTCCCAAATTCACAATGATTGTAGGTGGTAGCTATGGTGCTGGTAACTATGCAATGTGCGGTAGGGGATATGACCCCAATTTTCTATGGATGTGGCCAACAGGAAAGATTTCTGTAATGGGTGGTGAACAAGCAGCCAATGTACTTACTTCTGTTAAAGTGAAACAATTAGAAAAGAAAGGTGAGAACTTAACTGAAGAGCAGATACAAGAAATCAAGCAACCTATACTAGAAAAATATGAAGAGCAGGCAACGCCTTACTACTCTTCTGCAAGGTTGTGGGATGATGGGATAATTGATTTAGTTGACACAAGAAATGTACTTGCTATGAATATATCAACTGCTTTGAATAACGATATTGAAGATCCTCAGTTTGGTGTGTTCAGAATGTAGAGATTAAATTAAAACAATTTCACAAAAAAAAAGAGCTTCATAATTAAATGAAGCTCTTTTTGTATAAATACCATTAAATATCGATTACTTTTTAGTGGCAACTGATTTACCTTGCATAAATAGTTGTAAGTAGTCGCGACTACCAGCTTTACTATCTGTTCCACTCATGTTGAATCCACCGAATGGATGAACATCAACTAATGCACCAGTACATTTTCTATTCAGATATAGATTACCACAGTGTAGCTTTTTCTTTCCTCTCTCTAACTTATCAGGATTATCAGTGATTAAACCTCCAGTTAAACCGTAGATTGAGTCATTGAAAATTCTAACACCATCATCGAAGTTTTTAGATTTGATTACAGAAAGAACAGGACCAAAGATTTCTTCTTTAGCGATTCTTGCATCTTCAGGAACATCAACAAAGATAGTAGGAGAGATGTAGTATCCCTTATCAGCGTTAGGAGTGTCGCCACCGAGTATCAATTTACCTTCTGATTTACCTATTTCGATATATTCTTTGATTGAGTTATAAGCACCTTCACTCACAACTGGACCAGCAGCTTTATCATCTCTTGGGTCACCGATTTCAATTTTCTCTGCTTTTTCTTTTAATAACTCAACAAACTCATCATAGATAGATTCATCAATAATGGCACGAGAACACGCAGAGCACTTTTGACCTTGGAATCCAAAAGCAGCTTTTACAACTTCTCCAGCAGCATAATCTACATCACACTCGCTATCGATAAGCATTGCATCCTTTCCACCCATCTCAGCAACTACTCTCTTAAGCCATATTTGACCAGGGTTTACTTTCGCAGCTCTTTCATAAATTCTTGTACCAACTTCCATTGAGCCAGTGAATGTAATATAACGAGTTTTAGGATGATCAACCATATAATCGCCTGCTTCAGAACCACTTGCAACTAGGTAGTTAAATACACCATCAGGTAAACCAACTTCTCTCATAATCTCATCAAATATCTTAGCCATCATTGGCGCATCAGAAGATGGTTTCAATACTACGGTGTTACCAGTAACAAATGAAGCTGCAACAGTACCAGCCATAATAGCAAATGGGAAGTTCCAAGGTGGAATTACTATACCAACACCCAAAGGAATATAAAAATATTCATTTATTTCATCTGGATGACCAGTCAATGGTTGATTTTCCGATAATCTTATCATTTCTCTTGCATAAAACTCAAGGAAGTCAATAGCTTCACAAGTGTCAGCATCTGCCTCTAAGTAATTCTTACCTACTTCTGTAATCATCCAGGCATTAATTTCTAATCTACGTTGTTTGATTATCTCACTTGCTTTGAATAGGTATTCCGCTCTTTCTTTAGCTGGAACAAATCTCCATGATTCGAATGCTTTTTCTGCAGCCAAGATAGCCTTTTCTGCATCTTCTTTTCCTGATTTTTGAAATATTCCAACTACTTCGTCCTTATTTCCAGGGTTGTAAGACTTAGTTTTCTTATCAGTGAATACCTCTTTACCATCGATGATATTGGGATATTCTTTTCCTAATTGTTCTTTAACTTTATCTAATTCAGCTTTTTGTTTTTTTGCAATCTCCAGATCGTTAAAGTCCAGATAATCCATCGGTTTATAATCTACCATTTTTTATCCTTATATATTTTAGATTTTTGTCTTATTTTAATCTCTACTGAAGTAATATCTTACAATTTAGTGTTTTAAGTTCTACTTTTGTAATTTAATGCTTATTTTCACTTTTCTTTTCAAGTCATTTGGCATATTGCTTTCTGAATTTACTATGCAAAGATAATAGTATTCTCATTTAAAATTTATAATTTTATTTTTTCAAGTAAGTTTATATTTACAATTTCGGCATTTAGGAAGCAAATATTTAATGAACCGATCAAAAGCTATAATAAATACAAAAGCAATAAGACACAATTTAAGAATAATTAGAGAAACTTCAGGTACAAAGATTATTGGAATTGTAAAAGCCAATGCTTATGGTTTTGGAATTGAAGAGATTTCAAGGATATTAAGAGAAGAAAAAGTCGAGATTTTGGGTGTGCCCTATGTGCATGAGGCACAAAGATTAAGAAAATCTGGTGACAATGGTGAGATCCTTATAACAGGTTCAATTTCAATTGATCAAGTTGATGATATAATTAATAATGATTTGCAAGTAAGTATTGTAAACACAAAAGTTTTGAAAGCTTTAAATCAAGAAGCAAGAAAAAAAGAAACTATAATTAAAATTCATATATTCATTGACACTGGAATGAACAGAGAAGGTGTCAGAACAGATGAGCTTGACTTATTGATAGTAGAACTTAAGACCTTTACTAATCTAAAAGTAATTGGTTGTTTGACACACTTGATTTCATCAGATGATGAAGATAAGAAACAATCTCAAAGACAACTTTCTCTTTTCGAAGAAGCTAAAAATAAAATAGAAAACATTTTCGGAAAGTTAGATTACACTCACACACATAACTCAGCAGCAATATTTAGTGGAATTAAAAATAATGCTACTTATTCAAGACCAGGACTTTCTATTTACGGTTACTTACCAAATCGCGAATTATATAATTCAAGTAAATTAGAAATGGGTTTAGAGCTAATTTCTGAAGTAACTTTAGTAAAAAAAGTTATAAAAGGAGAAAATATTGGTTACTCTAATAAATTTATAGCTGATAGGGACATGGAAATAGCACTGATACCTATTGGATATGGTCACGGGTATTCATGGGAGATGTTTAATAAGGGCACTTTTGAAATCAATGGCAAAGCTTGTATTATTGTGGGTTCAGTGTGTATGGATTACACTATGGTTGACATATCTGGACTTGATGTAAGTGAAGGAGATAAAGTGACAATAATTGGTAATAGTGGAATAGCAGATAATATTTATGATGTTGCTGAGAAAGTTGGAACCATTCCTTATGTTATTATTACTCAATTATTACCTCGTATTGAAAGGTTATATATATAGTTGTTGATAATTTTATTCCTTTTCTATTAAACTATATTTTACCTTTGTAGATACAAATAATCAGATTTTATGTACAGAATTCAATTACCAAATTTCGAAGGACCATTTGACTTACTCTTATATTTCATAAGAAGAGACGAGTTAGATATCTATGATATTCCTATATCTCGAATAACTGAAGAGTTTTTGAGTTATGTTAGGGTTATGAAATTACTTGATTTAGAATTGGCAGGGGAATTCATAGTAATGGCATCAACTCTTATGTATGTCAAAGCAAAATTACTTCTACCAAGACCTAAAGATGAAAATGGCGATGAGATAGAAGATCCTCGTAATGAATTGGTACAAAAGCTATTAGAATATAATCAGATAAAAGAAGCTTCTAAAGAGATGAGAGTAAATGAAGAAAATCACTTGCATTTCCACGAGCGTATATATTATCCTGAAGATGAAAATGTAGAGACAGTTTATACTAATACAACGATATTTGATTTACTAACTGCATTCAAATATGCCGTTGATAGATTAGATAATGCTAAAAAAGAACACGTTGTGGAATTAATTCCAATAACTGTAGAAGAACAGAAAACAGAATTACTCAGAAGTTTGAAAGTAAAAGGAAGATTGATGTTTTTTGAACTTACTTCAAAAATGACGAAATCAAATCTTGTGGTTACATTCCTTGCATTATTGGAGTTAGTCCGTTCTTCTGAGATATTTGTTAGTCAAGATGATTTGAACAAAGATATTATTATTTCACCTAATTTGAATTTGAATTAATGGAAATTGAAGACTTACCATATTTTTTTACTTTACCAAAAGAAGATCAAAAAAGAGCTATTGAAGCATTGTTGTTTACTTTTGAAGAACCAGTAAATATTAATAAATTGATGAAGATACTAGCCACTTCAGATAGTGGTAGTAAATCTGAACAAGACATTATAGAATATGAAATGCTAGAAAAAATAGGCTTTGATAGAAATTATATTAATAATTTGAT
>JBDQHL010000068.1:0-7386 GCA_040264895.1 Bacteroidota bacterium | reverse complement strand
TTTTAATTGAAAATACGAAAAGAAAAAGAAAGTGTCATATTATTTGGCTAAGTAGGAAAATCAGTCAGTTAGAATTTGGAGCTTCACACAAAGACAGATCTAATACTTAGCCATCTAATTTTATAATTCAAGATTACAAGTTAATAAATAAACAATTTCAAGTCAAAAAGTAATAATATAATGTGGAGCTATAAAGTGAAAAACTTGACTAAAACAACTATAATTATAGTGCTTCTGATACTATCATCAGCAAGCCTTTTTTCTAAAAATGGTACTCTATCAGGGACAGTGATTGATGGCGAATACGCAGATCCAATGATAGGAGCTACAGTGCAACTAGTTGGTACAAAACAAGGGGCAATGACAAAAGTAGATGGTACCTATCTTATTAAGAATATTAAACCAGGAACTTATACAGTGTCTTACTCATATATCGGCTATGCTAAAAAGCAAGTTAAGGATGTAGTGATTAAAGAAGATGAAATAACTACACTTGATGTTACTCTCTCATCTGAATCTGTAATGAGTGAAGATGTAATTGTTACGGCAAAAGCAGTTAAAGAAACTGGTGCAGCACTTTTAAAAGACAGACAAAAGTCTCAATCATTTTCTGATGCAATTGGATCGAAAGAAATTTCTCGAGGTGGTGCAAGTGATGCTGCTGCCGCAATGAACAATGTTACTGGTGCTTCGGTAGTAGGTGGTAAACACGTATTTATTCGTGGTTTGGGTGATAGATATTCGAACACGCAACTTAATGGTACTGCAATGCCAAGTGCTGATCCGGATAAAAAATCAGTACACTTGGATTTATTCCCAGCAGGTATGATAGAGAATATCGTAACAATTAAAACAGCAACACCTGATAAACCAGGTGACTTTACTGGAGGAACAGTAGATATAAAAACTAAATCATTTCCAGAAGAATTCAAAGCAGGTATATCATTATCAAGTTCAGCAAATACAGTTGTTACTGGTCAAGATGTATTAACATATAGTGGTTCTAGCACAGATTGGTTAGGTTTCGATAATGGTAAAAGGGATGCACCATCAATTGTAAAAAATGCAGATGAAGTGCCAATACCAAGAGATACAAGAAATAAAAGAAATGAAGAAAGTGTTCAAAAAGCACAAGATTTAGATAAACTTTCAAATGCTTTCAGTAATGAAATGGCACCTTCCCAAACTACTGCACCATTGAACGGTAGTATGTCAATGAATGTTGGTGATCAGTTTCAATTGTTAGGGAACTCTTTAGGTTACTTAGCAAGTCTTAGTTACGGAACAAATTTTAGTAACTATGATGGTGGTCAATTTGCTATCTATGAATTAACATCTGGAGATGCAAACGAACTAAGGTCAAATAAAATAATCAATGACACTAAAAGTACACAAGAAGTAAACTGGGGTGCATTGGCAAATGTAGGATATGACCTTTCAGATTCTGACAGAATACTATTTAACTTATTCTATAATCAATCTGGACAATCTATAGCACAAGGACTTTCATATTTTGACGAACAATATCCAGAAACAGAGCAAGTTAGATCTAGTACATTAAGATATATTGAAAGAAATGTACAATCATATCAATTCTCTGGTGAACATAACATAAAATCTCTTTCCAACGCAAAAATAGATTGGAATATCTCTACTGCGAACACATCACAAGATGAACCAGATATGAGATTTTTCACTTATGAGATAAATGAAATTATTGAAAATGATGGTGCCATTGATACTACATGGAGAATAGATGAAAATCACTATATCAATCCAGCAAGATTTTATCGTGATTTGACAGAAGAATCAAATAATGCAAAGTTAGATTTCGAATTACCTTTAACCGAAGCAGTTGGCTCATTATTTAAATTTAAAACTGGATTCGCTTACCAGAATAAGTCTCGTTCATTCCAACAAGATAGATATATGTTCTTAGTTGATCAAATCAATGGACAAAGCATCTTCGATGGAAATGTTAATGATTACTATGCTGATAATGTTGGTTTAGTTGAAGACTCATCTGCATTTTTTAATACTTACGGACTTTATTTAGAGAACAGAATTGTTGACAAAGATGCTTATTCAGGTGACCAGGAACTTACTGCATTCTATGGTATGATAGATGCTGAAATAGTAGATGGTGTAAGAATAGTTGGTGGAGCTAGAATGGAGACAACAGATATGTCAGTTACCAGCCGCGACACAACATTACCTGTAGCTGGAATTTTAGAAAATGATCTTTTACCTTCAGCAAATATGATTGTAAACTTATCTGAGAATCAAAATTTGAGATTTGCTTATGGTAAAACATTGGCAAGACCTACATTCAGAGAATTGGCTGATTTTGATTTCTTCGAGTTTGTTGGTGGTTTCACATTCATTGGTAATCCGAATTTGCAAAGAACTTTGATTGATAATTTTGACGTACGTTGGGAATGGTTTTTGAATCCTGGCGAGATTGTATCAATAAGCGGTTTCTATAAAGACTTTACTAATCCGATTGAACGTGTAATAGTTAATGCGAACGGTAATGTACAAATGCAGAATGTTGATAGAGCTCAACTATTTGGATTAGAATTAGAATTAAGAAAGAATTTAGGATTTATACCATTGCTTCAAAACTTTCAATTTGGAGCGAACTTAACTTTAGTAGAGTCACAAGTTGATATGTCAGACCAAGAATTTGAATTAGTACAGGCCTTTAATCCTGATGCAAGTAGAACTAGACAATTACAAGGTCAATCACCTTATGTATTGAATTTAGATTTAGCATACATTGATTACGAGCTCGGTATTGATGCTGGTTTACATTATAATGTTTTTGGTGAGAGACTTTCAGATGTTAGTCTTGGCGGTACACCAGATGTATTTGAGCAACCAAGAAATATGTTAAATTTTACTTTTAGTAAAGAATTAGTCGACGATTTAAGATTAAAATTCTCTGCAAGAAATATCTTAGCAGCAAGAATGGAAAGAACATATACATTCAAAGGAGAGGAGTACTTTAATACTCAATACGATTTGGGTACTACTTTCTCGATTGGTGTTAATTATTCATTTGATTAATATTTTTTATTTAAATTTATTTGGAGTTTCTAATATGAACAAAATACTACAATTAATCATTTTAATGATGATAGTAGGATATACAACCAACGCTGAAACAATAACTGTTACAGATGATTGGATAAAAGAAGGCGAAACAAAGACTATGACAGCCGATAACATTTATGTACTTGACAGATTTGTATTTGTTGAAGACGGTGCTGAACTATGGATAGAACCAGGTACAATAATACAAGGGAAAGCAGGACAAGAATCAAATGCTTCAGCTTTAATTATTGCTCAGGGTGGTAAAATTTACGCTAATGGAACTCCTGATAAACCGATTATCTTCACATTCGAAGGTGATGACCCTTACGATTATTTTGATTATCCAATGCAAGAATCTGGTCTGTGGGGTGGATTGATAGTATTGGGTAAAGCTCCTACAAATAACCAAGATATTACCAGAAATATTGAAGGTATTCCAGAGAATAATCCTAAAGGTCAATACGGCGGTAATGATGCAATGGATAATTCTGGTGTTATTAGATATGTGTCTATCAGACATGGTGGTACTGACATTGGTGAAGGAAATGAAATCAATGGATTAACTATGGGTGCTGTAGGTGCGGGAACTACAATTGAATATGTAGAAGTTATTTACAACAAAGATGATGGTTTTGAGTGGTTCGGTGGAACTGTAAATACTCGTTACTTAGTTTCAGCTTTCAATGGGGATGATGCTTTTGATTACGATGAAGGATTTACTGGTAAAGGACAATTCTGGTTCTCATTACAGGCTACTGATAGAGGAAACATGGGTGGTGAGCACGACGGTGGTAACAAACCAGATGATAGCGAACCTTATGCAAGACCAACTATTTCGAATGCTACTTACATTGGTTCTGGTCCAAACTCTGGCAACCCCAAATCAAGTGGCCTTTTATTGAGAGATAACGCTGGTGGTAAATATTATAATTCAATATTTACTGAGTTTACTTCTTGGGGCCTTAATGTTGAAGATTTAGAAAGTGGGGAAGATTCAGAAGGCAGATTAAATTCAGGTGATTTAGCACTTAAGAATAATATTTGGTGGAGCATTAATAGTAAAGAGAGTCCTTCTTTGACTGACATTGCACCAGATGTTCCTGATGCTGAAAAAGATGGCAAAGTGATTAAAGGATATTCACTTCAGACTACTAGAGATTATCTATCTAATTCTGATAACAATAACTGGATAGTTGATCCAGGATTAAATCAAATTGACAGAGGGCAAAACGGTTTATTAAATCCTACTCCTGCTTCAAACTCTGCAGCTACAACAAACGAAACTTATAAATTAAACGACAACTTTATTCAAGATGTTGATTATATCGGTGCATTTGCTCCTGGTGATATGTGGTTTGCTCGTTGGTCAGGTCTGTATCACTTACAGGTTGCTAGACAAATAGGTGCAAACACAGTTGCTGTTAATGATGATTGGATTAAAGAAGGTGAGAAGAAATGGTTCACAAATGATAATATTTATGTACTTGACAGATTTGTATTTGTTGAGGACGGTGCAGAACTATGGATAGAGCCAGGTACAATTATTCAAAGTAAAGCAGGTCAAGAGTCAAATGCAACTGCTTTGATTATAGCACAAGGTGGTAAAATATACGCTGAAGGTACTGCTGCTCAACCAATTATCTTCACATTCGAAGGTGATGATCCTTATGATAACTTTGATTTCCCAATGCAAGAATCAGGTCTATGGGGTGGTTTACTAGTATTAGGTAAAGGTCCAACTAATAACCCTGATGGTACTAGAAACATTGAAGGTATACCCGAAAACAACCCTAAAGGTCAATACGGTGGTAATGACCCAATGGATAACTCTGGTATCATTAAATATGTATCTATCAGACATGGTGGTACTGATATTGGTGAAGGTAACGAAATCAATGGCCTAACAATGGGTGCTGTTGGTGCTGGAACTACTATTGAGTTTGTAGAAGTAATCTATAACAAAGATGATGGTTTTGAGTGGTTCGGTGGAAATGTTAATACACGTTACTTAGTATCAGCATTCAATGGCGATGACTCATTTGACTATGATGAAGGCTTCAACGGTATGGGACAATTCTGGTTCTCTATACAAGCTGAAGACAGAGGAAATATGGCTGGTGAGCACGATGGTGGTAACAAACCAGATGACAGTGCTCCTTTCGCTATTCCTCAAATATCAAATGTTACTTATATCGGTTCTGGTGTAAACTCTTCAAATGCGAAATCAATGGGATTAATATTCAGAGACAATGCTGGTGGTAAATACTACAACGGTATTATGACTGATCTAACATCTGAAGGTTTGAATATTGAAGGTTTAGAAAATGGTCAAGATTCTGAATCTAGATTAGCTAATGGTGACTTACACATACAAAATTTTATTTGGTGGAATATAAATGGTGAAGAAATGCCTTCATTAACTGAAGTAGCTCCAGATGTTGCTGATTCAGAAAGTGATGGTAAAGTTATTAAAGGTTATTCTTTACAAACAGCTAGAGATTATTTAGGAAATAGTGCTAATGGCAATAGAATTGAAGACCCACAATTAAATTCAATAGACAGAACACAACAAAGTTGGGGATTAGATCCAAGACCTAATACAGATGGTGCTGCTTGGAGTAATGTTAAAACTTTACCTTCAAACGAATTCCATTTACAAACTGATTATGTAGGTGCATTTGGAGAAACTAACTGGGCTGTAGATTGGACTGCATTGAACACATTCAACGTTATGAACACTGCAGCAGCAGCTAACCCTAATACAAACACTACAATAACTTCAGTTGATTGGAATAACTCTGCTAATAGCAATGTTATAGATAACAAGATTAATGTTTATCCTAATCCAGTTGCTACAAACACTACTATCGAATTTAGACTTGACAAATCAACAAACGTTGATATGAAAGTTTACGATGTTTCTGGTTTACTAATTGAATCATTAGTTAATAAATACATGACTTTTGGTAATTATGGTATTACTTGGACACCTGAAAATGTTCCAACTGGTACTTATATTGTAAGATTAGAAACTGATTATGGTGTATTTACTCAGAAGTTAATAGTAAAATAACTTCATGTAAATTACTATAAAGTATTGAATACAAAGCCCTTTCGTAATACTACGGAAGGGCTTTTTCATTAATTATAACTTATTTAAAATAACGAGTTACATCCCACGTTATAGTAAGTGAAATTAGATGATAGTTTAACATAATATAAAGGAGAGAACTTATAATGAACAATTTGGAAAATACAAGAGTAGCAATATTAGCAACAGATGGATTTGAAGAATCAGAATTACAAAAACCAATGGAAGCATTACAATCGGAGAATGCCCATGTAGATATAATTTCAAACAAGTCAGGTAAAATTAAGTCGTGGAGTAATGGAAACTGGAGTAGTGAATACGAGGTTAATAAAACCTTAGATCAAGCTTCAAGTAGTGATTATGAAGCATTGGTTTTACCTGGTGGTGTGTTGAATCCCGATATAATGAGAAGGGAAGAGCAAGCCGTGGGATTCGTAAAAGAATTTTTTGAACAACACAAACCAGTAGCATCTATCTGCCATGGCCCATGGTTATTAGCAGAAGCAGACGTTCTGAGAGGCAGAAAGATTACTTCTTTCAGCTCTATTAGAAAAGATTTGGAAAATGCAGGTGCTAAATGGGAGGATTCTCCAGTAGTTGTAGACGAGGGACTGGTAACAAGTTGTTCACCTCAAGATATGGATTCATTCATTGGTAAGACTTTAGAAGAAATAAGAGAAGGTAAGCATAAAGAACAAACTGCTTAATCTTAACTTAATCCTAGATAAATCCAAACCGAGCTTTTGAAAAGGGGCTCGGTTTTTATTGTTTGGTTGATTATTAGTATTTTGTATTATTAATAAATCAATATTTAAGTATCCGAAAATCATACTACAGATTTTAAATATATGGAAGTAATATTCAATGGTATTGAGCAGACCTATTATTATGAAGGTTGTATGATTAATGTGGGATGATTATTAATGTAGATTGAAATTTTTGGGTAATTCATATAGATATAAAAATGATAGGAAAATAACGGTTGAGTAAAGTGATAAAAAAGAAAAACTTCTATATTAGAGTAAATACTAATTTTGCTAATGCAGTTGAGTTAGATGAATACTATAGATACGATATAGCAAGCGAAGAATATGAAAAAGCAATTCTTCTTGACGATATACATGTTTCACCAGAAATGTATATGAATCTATCTTTTATTTACTGGAGAAGTGGAGTTGCATTTGACCCTAGTGATAGTG
>JBDQHL010000067.1:0-7532 GCA_040264895.1 Bacteroidota bacterium | reverse complement strand
TATGCTGAGCGGGAAGATTCCCGCTAATTTTGCCGTTCTTACCTTTCACGACAGAACTACCATCAGGCTTTCTAAAAATCTTAGACATCATTTCACCTCGGTTAGTCCCTAACTAGCATTGCAGAGTATGGAAGTATGTTGTATAAATAGCTAGATTTATGATTTAAGAAACTGCTATCTTTTGAGCTTAATTCAATTATTACAAATCTTGAAAATGGGGGATAGTTTAATTCTTCTCTGTTTTGCAATTCCTCTTCTAAAAAATCAATATTAAGAGGCTGTCTTACAGACTTTATAGCATAGTTGGTTGGTACAGAAGATTGAATTACTACATAGCTTTCATTTTTATTTGTTCTACCGGCTCTTCCGGCAACTTGGTTTATTAACTGATAAGTTTTTTCTGCCGCTCGCAAGTCAGTCATAAATAAATCTGCATCTGCGTTAAGTATACCTACTAATCCAATATTTGAAAAATCTAATCCTTTAGCTATCATTTGAGTACCTATAAGAACATCAATTTTCCCATCAAAGAAATCTTGTAATACTTTTCTCTGTTTATTTTTATTAGAAATAGTATCTGAATCATATCGAACAATATTAATTGTATTTTCAAATAAATTGCTGAGTTCACTCTCTATCTTCTGGGTTCCTAATCCTATCTTTTGTAAGTCATGTGAATTGCAATTACTACATAACTTAGTATTACTCTCAGTAAACCCACAATAATGACAAACTAATTTATCACTAAAACTATGATATGTTAGACTTATATCACAGTTTTTACATTCTGGAATATGTCCACAACTTTGGCATTGGATTAAGCTAGAAAAACCTCGCCTATTTTGAAATAGAATAACTTTCAGACCAGATTGTAGAGTTGTTTTAATTCTTTCGATTAAAGTGAAAGAGAATGAGCCATGCATTCCATTTTCTTTTCTTGAGTTTGTTAGGTCAACAATTTCAATATTGGGTAATTGGTGTGAATCAGCTCTATTTTTCATTTTAAAATAAGAATACTTCCCAATCTTTGCATTATAATAAGTCTCTAAAGATGGCGTAGCTGTCCCAAACAAAACAGGACAATTATAAAAGTGCCCCCTTACTGGTGCAAGATCTCTTGCATTATATCTCGGAGAAGGTGAATCTTGTTTGTAGCTACTATCGTGCTCTTCATCTACAATTATTAATCCTAGATTTGAGATTGGAGCAAAAATCGCTGAACGTGGACCAATTATTATATCAAACTCATCATTATTAATTCTCTTCCAAATCTCGTATCTTTCATTCTTATTAAGCTTACTGTGTATAGTACAAACTCTTCCTGGAAATGATAGCTCAAATCTATCAGTTAATTGAGGAGTAAGAGATATTTCAGGTAACAACATTATCGTTTTTTTACCTTCTGAAATAATATCATTAATCAGATGCATATAAATTAATGTTTTACCACTACCTGTCACTCCGTGTAGGAGTATATTTTTATTTGTTTTACAGTCTTTTCTAATCTTATTAAGAACTTCAATTTGAAAGTCTTCTAGCTTGTGATTTAATTCTACTTTATTACTCAGTTTAAAGCTTTCATTACTTATTCTACTAATTTCAATTTCTTGTTTGTTAATAAGATTTTTTTCGAATAAGCTATTTATTGTTCCATACGAAATCCCATTTTTTTCTTTCAATTCAGAAATTAGGACTGGCTGATTATTTTTAAGATAATGTTCACAAACTAAGTCATATGCTTCTGCTTGTTTAGGCGCATTTTGTAAATTTTCACTTCTAACTTTGTATACGTACTCATCATTTAATATTTCTCTAAACCTTGGAGAAACTGCTAACAATTCTTTTGGTTTGTATTCATTCTCCATTTCATATTTTATTTCAATAAATCCAAGACTTTTGAATTCAAAGTAGTCTTTTACTGAATAATTAAAATTATACTTAATTTTTAGTGAGCTATAAGATAAGTATCCCTCCAAGTCAGTTAATAAATCAATTAGTTCATTCCTTTTTTTAGAACTTTTCTTAAACATCGTCAATTGATTTTCGTTATAATCATCAGACAGTTTAACATATAATTCTTCTTTGGGAAATGTTTTTGGAGGAAATGCGGCAAAAAATACTTCACCTAAAGTTGAAAAATAATAGTCTGCTATCCATTTACAAAATGTGATAAAAGTTTTAGTTGCTATTGGCTTAGTGTCAATAATCTCATATATATCTTTAAGTTCAATATTTGGTTCTTTATCAGTAACATCAATAATTAAGCCTGTTACAACTTTATTTGAGAAGTTAACAACAACTCGCTTACCAATTGATTCTAAACCTATGTTTTTTGGTAATCGGTAAGAATAGAGTTGATTGACTTTCAAAGGTATTGATACTTCAGCAATAAATGACATACTTCAATTTTGTAAATGTTTGTTAATCAAATTTAGTATTAATAGAAAATAAAAACAGTATTATGATGAAAAAAATAAAATTTAATATCTTTCTTGCCATTGCAATTATCTTAACTAATTTCAGTTTGCTTTCTCAAGAATATAGTGATAATTCAATTCATAAGTCTAGACAGAATGCTATTACCGAAGCTATTAGTAACGCAAGCCCAGCAGTAGTTGGTATAAATGTAACAGAAGTAAGAAAAGTAATATATAGAAACCCTTACAGTGGTTCACTTTTCGAAAGATTCTTTGGGCAAAGAAGAAATAGAGTTCGTGAATATGAAGTTAAAGGGCTTGGGACAGGTTTCTTAATTTCACCAGATGGCTACATAGTTACTAATAACCACGTTGCAGGTAATGCTGAGGAGATAATAGTAACAATGTCTGGTGGTAAAAAGTACGATGCAGAAATAATTGGAACAGATGCTGCTACTGATATAGCACTACTTAAAATAAATTCTGATGAAGAGTTCCCATATTTGAGATTTTCTGATTCTGATGATATAGTTATTGGAGAATGGGCTATTGCTTTAGGAAATCCATTTGGATTATTTGATTTAAATGCAAAACCTACTGTTACAGTTGGTGTTGTTTCAAATAAAGGACTAAATTTATTTCACGAATATGAAAATACTCAAACAGTTTATAAAGATATGATTCAAACAGATGCTGCTATTAGTTCAGGAAACTCAGGTGGGCCTCTTGTTAACAGTAATGGTGAGTTGATAGGTATGAATACAATGATTTATTCAACTTCACAATCTCGTTCTGGCTCTGGTAGCATTGGAATAGGTTTTTCAATTCCATCTAATAGAATTGCTAGAATAGTTACTCTTCTAAAAGACT
This sequence comes from Bacteroidota bacterium, assembly GCA_040264895.1. GTDB lineage: Bacteria > Bacteroidota > Ignavibacteria > Kapaibacteriales > UBA2268 > PGYR01. The sequence goes on along the minus strand of JBDQHL010000067.1, from coordinate 4,245 downwards.
ATAAAGAAATAAATAGGAATGTAGACATAGGTTTAGATATTAGAGAAATAGATGAAAGAATAATAAATTATCTTGGAATACCCAATGTAAGAGGAGTAGTTATTTACTCAATAATGAACAATGGCCTTGCTTCTCAATCTGGATTAGAACCAGGGGATGTAATTTTAAAAATTAATGACAGAGCTATATTAAGGGAAGAAGATTATTATATGGAGGTATTCGATTCTATGGTTGGTGATATGCTAGAATTTGAAATACTTAGGGGAGATGATAAAAAAACTGTTAAATTGCAATTAGAAGAACCAAAAAAATATAGAAAATAGTGGTAAAAAATAAATCAGACAAATCAATTCTTTCAGCTTCTGGTCTTGAAAAGATCTACGGAAAAAGGAAAGTAGTTAAGGGAATTGATGTTGAGGTAAAACAAGGTGAAATAGTAGGCTTACTTGGTCCAAATGGTGCCGGTAAGACAACAACTTTTTATATGATAGTGGGAATGGTTCGTCCCAATAAAGGTATTGTTAGAATAGATGAAAAGAAAATCACTAGAAAAGCTATGTACCAAAGAGCAAGAATGGGTATTAGCTATCTACCTCAAGAGCCATCAGTTTTTAGAAAGCTTTCTGTAGAAAATAATATTAAAGCAATTCTTCAATTGCAAAAAGGGATAAAAAGAAAACAAATAAACGAAAAACTAGAGCAATTACTCGAAGATTTTAAGATAACTCATATCCGAAAAAGTAAAGGTTATATGTTGTCAGGTGGGGAGAGAAGGAGATGTGAAATTGCTCGTACCCTCGCTTCTGACCCAAAGTTTATTCTTTTAGATGAGCCTTTTGCTGGAATAGACCCTATCGCAGTTGAAGATATTATGGATATAATATTTGCCTTAAAAAACAAAGGAATTGGAATATTAATAACTGACCACAACGTTCATGAAACACTTTCAATAACTGATAAAGCATATATACTTATTGATGGCAACTTATTTACGAGTGGCAGGGCAGAGGATGTTGCCGCAAACCCTGAAGTAAAGAAACACTATCTAGGTGAGAGTTTCAAGTTAGAAAGATACAAACCAAAGTCACTTTAGTCGTAAGGAGTTATAGGATTGCTAAATCCTTTTGTAGATTTGTTATATAAAAGTGAAACTCCAAAAGTAATTTGGTTAACTACCCAACTTTGGGAGTTTATATTTCCTAATCCAAATCTAATTCCAAACTCAGGTACGAGTAAATATGTACCTTTTTCATTTAATTCTAGACTATAGCCAACGCCAATATTTCCAGAGTAATATGAATTATTTAACTCTGGTATATTTCCATCAATTTCATTTCTAACCCTCAGACCATTTTCAAAAGTTCCGAAACTAGTTGGTCTAATAAGTCTTTCCTCTTGTTCGTATGTCCCAGAATAAATGAATGAGTAATTAAAAGAACTCTTTAAATGAAATCTATCAAATAGATAATAATTCAAACCAATATCTAGACCTACACTTCTAATGTCAGAAGATATCAGATGTTCTGTGACTGCAGTCTGATTATCATCAATTAATATTTCTTGTGTAGAAATTAAATCACCACTTAAATTTAACAATGAAGTTCTGAAATCCAACTCCAATGTCTTTGTCAATGGGTGTTGATAAACAAGTCCAGGATTTAGACCTAATGCGTTACCTGACTTGAATCCATTACAACAATTAGGAATACCAACTAACTGTTTAAAGTCAGTTTGGTGGGAGTTAAATGTAGTAGCACCATAAATGCCTAAAGAGTACTTTTTAGTTTCCAAGTAATCTGTATTCTCTTTAGTAAATAGGCTCGATACTACAAATAATAAAATGATATGTAATAATATTAGTCTCAAATACTCCAAAAAATATGTAATATCTAATTCATTTTGTAAATTTGTTATACGTGAAACAACAATGTAACAAATAATTTGTTTCAATAAATATAGATTATTAATTCCGAGGTATTTATGGCGCATGGTTCATTCAACGTATATAAAATGGCGCAAGAACAATTCAGCAATATCGCTGAAAAATTAGGTTTAGATCAAGCTACTATAGATTTATTAAACAACACTGAAAGAGAATTTCATTTTAACATTCCTATCAGAATGGATGATGGAACCTACAAAGTTTTCAGAGGCTTTAGAGTTCAACATAATGACGCTAGAGGTGCTTGTAAAGGTGGGATTAGATTTCACCCCCAAGAAACCGTAGATACAGTAAGAGCCTTGGCTATGTGGATGACTTGGAAAACAGCTGTTGTTGATATACCACTTGGTGGCGGAAAAGGTGGTGTTGTATGTGATCCTCAGAATCTATCTTCTAATGAACAAGAACAAATATGCCGTGGTTGGGTTAGACAAATGGCAAGAATGGTTGGACCAATACAAGATGTTCCAGCTCCAGATGTTTTAACAACTGGACAACATATGATATGGATGTTAGATGAATATGAAAAAATAACAGGAATGAAGTATCCAGGATTTATTACTGGAAAGCCTGTTGGAATGGGTGGTTCTTTAGGTAGAACAGAAGCAACTGGATATGGAGTTGTGTATACTTTAAGAGAGGCTTTAGACCAATTAGGTCTTGATGTTGATAAAACACACGCATCTGTACAAGGATTTGGTAATGTTGCTAAACATGCTATTGAACTATACACTGAAATGGGTGGTACAGTTATTTCAGTTTCCTGTTGGAATCATGTTGAACAAAAAGCATATACCTTCAAAAAAGAGGCTGGTATAGGTTATCATGATCTACAAACTATTACTAATAAGTTTGGTGAGATTGATGTTGAGAAAGCGAAGCAAAATGGTTATGAAGTACTAGACGGAGATGCTTGGATAGAACAAGATGTAGATATTCTAATACCTGCTGCATTGGAAAATCAAATTAACAAAGATTCAGTTAGCAAAATAAGTGACAGAGTAAAAGTAATAGCAGAAGGAGCGAATGGACCTACTACTCCAGAAGCTGACAAAGTTATTAATGAAAGAGGAGTATTATGTATTCCTGATTTTCTGGCGAATGCTGGTGGTGTAACTTGTTCTTATTTCGAACAGGTTCAAAACAACACTAATTATTACTGGCCTAAAGAAGAAGTTATCGAAAAGTTAGACAAAACAATGACTGATGCATATAAGGCAGTTTCACACGTTGCTCACGGTAAAGGATTACCTATGAGAGATGCTGCTTATGTTATTGCAATTCAAAGAGTTGTCGAAGCTTGTAAAATGCGTGGCTGGGTGTAAAATTTCATAAAAAGAATAAACATAAAAAAAAGCTCCCAATGGGAGCTTTTTTTTGCTATTAATTTCTATGTTCTACTCAACATTCTGAACTTGCTCTCTAATTCTTTCTAACTCCTCTTTGATAGTCACAACTTTGTGAGCAATAGTTGAGTCATCACATTTCGAGCCAATTGTATTAGTTTCTCTTAACATTTCTTGAAGTATGAAATTAAGCTTTCTACCATTTGACTTTCTTTCTTTCAATGTCTCAAAAAATAGTTTTATGTGTGAATGCATTCTTACACATTCTTCACTTATATCTAATTTATCAGCAAGTATTACCATTTCCATTTGTAATCTTGATTCATCAATTTCATCATTGTCAAATACTTGAGCAACTCTTTGTCTGATTTTTTCTCTTTCTCTTGGTATTCTATCCATCTCGTCATCTTCAATGGCTTTAATTAGCTCATAGATATGCTTAGCTCGTTTTTTAATATCTCTAACAATGTTTGACCCTTCTTTCTTCCTCATGTCTATTAGTGACTTTAATGCTCTGCTCATTGCGTCACTGGTCAACTGCCATTCTAGCTTAGGGTCAACTTCAGCTTCTTTCTGAATAAAGAAATTTGAAAATTCTAACATGTGGTTAATCTTAACAGTTTCTTTAATTTTGAGTTCTTTTCTCATTGCGTCTAATTCTGATTTGACACCTTTTGCTAACTCATTATTAATATTGTATTCTTTATTAGTAGAATCTGACTCAGAGTGAATATTTATCTTGATACTTCCTCGGCTAATCGACTTTTTGACTTTGTCTCTTATATCAAATTCCTTCTCAGCCAAACTTTTAGGCGAGCGTATATTTAAATCTAATCCACGTCCATTTACTGACCTAATCTCTACGGTTACTTTTAAACCTTTCTTATTGACTTCAGCTTTGCTGAAACCAGTCATACTTAATATCATAAAATTCCTTTAAAAATTAATTTTTTAATT
>JBDQHL010000066.1:0-7607 GCA_040264895.1 Bacteroidota bacterium | reverse complement strand
TAATAATATACTGATTTTGAAGTCTTATCTGAATTTAAGTCTTTGTGTATTTTACTTAGTTCTAATATTTGATATGGCTTTACAGACAATACATTATTATTTGTTCTCTGCTTCATGAACTCAGCGGAAAAAGTACAAATTCCACAATCACCATCAAATATTAATAGATCACTCATTCTTCTATATCTTCTGCGATATCATTTCTAAAATATTTGTTTTCGAATTCAATACCTTCAACTAAGTTATAGGCATTCTCTTTTGCTTCTTTTATTGTAGGAGCTATAGCAGTAATGGCAAGCACTCTACCACCATTATTTACTGTCTTGTCTTTTATTTTTTTTGTACCTGCATGAAAAATATACTTATCTATTAAATCAGTATTGTTCTTCAGTCCTTTAATCTCAAATCCTTTATGGTAAGTTTTTGGATATCCTTCAGATGCCAAAATAACAGTACATGCTGATTGGTTTTTCTTAACTGAAATAGCGTTTTTATTTATACTGCCTTTTGAAGCAGACAAAAATAATTCAGCTAAATCTCCATCTAGAAGTGATAACACAGATTGAGTTTCTGGGTCACCGAACCTAACATTGAATTCAATTATTTTTGCTTTATTTTCAAATATCATTAGCCCACAGAAAAGACACCCCTTGAATTCAGTACCACGTGCTTTCATTCCTTTTAGGGTTGGTTCTACAATTTGTTTTGCTATTTTTTGTAAAATCTCTTTATTAACATGGGGTGTTGGAGCAAAAGAGCCCATACCACCTGTATTTAAGCCTAAATCTCCGTCTTTTGCTCGTTTGTAATCTTGTGATGGGGGAAGAAGAATATAGTCTTCACCATCACAAATAGCAAAAACTGATGCTTCTACACCATTAAGAAATTCTTCTATTAATACAGTTTCACTAGCTGAACTAAACTTTCCTTCAAAAAATTCATCTAATGTATTCTTTGCTTCTGATTTGCTATTACAAATAAATACACCTTTCCCACCTGCAAGCCCATCTGCTTTTAAGACTATATTAGAAGTAAATGTATCTATATAATCGTAAGCAGCATTTTTTTCATTTTTATTAAAAACTTTATATTTTGCTGTTGGTATGTCAAACTCTTCCATGAATTTTTTTGCAAATGACTTTGATGACTCTAATTGAGATGCATATTTGTTTGGACCAAAACAATTAATAATGTGTTTATTCAATGTGTCAGCTATTCCATCTGCTAATGGTTGTTCAGGACCCACTACAACTAACTCGATATTATTATCTTCACAAAATGAAATTAACTCATGCTCATCATTTATGTTAAAAATAATATTCACTGCAAACTGTTCAGTACCAGGGTTACCTGGATTGCAAAAGATTTTATTTTCGCCAGATTCATGCAATTTGAAACCAAGAGCATGCTCTCTACCACCACTTCCAAGTACTAATATATTCATTTAAAATTGTTCTTTAGTTATGTAATATTTTCATTATTAAATTAATAAAAAAGTTTAATCTGAACTAAATAGTCATTAAATATAAAAAATTAAAAGTAATTGATAAAAATATTAAATTTGTAATCTTAAATCATTTATACATTTAAATCAGAAGCTTAATTAATGGAATCCGTTAGAATAATAGAAATTGCAGGTACGGCATCATTTAGTATTGCTGGTGCATTTGCTGCGATGGAAAAGAAACTAGATCTTTTCGGCATTTTTATAATAGCTTTCGTAGCAGCTATGGGTGGAGGAACTTTACGTGATGTTCTTATAGGACAATTACCAGTAACTTGGATGTTAGATTTAAGTTCTGGGTTAGTTGTTTTGTTGAGTACAATTGCAGCTTTGTTATTTACTAGAGTACTTCTCAATTATCATAAGATTCTTTTATTGTTTGACTCAATTGGATTAGGTTTTTTCACCTTGTCTGGAATTCAAGCTGGTGTTGCACTTGAATTTGGTGCAGTGACTTGTGTAGTTCTTGGAACTATGACAGCTTGTTTTGGTGGGGTAATTAGAGATATATCATTGAATAATATTCCTTTAATATTTGAAAAAGAAATTTATGCAACAACATGTATAGCAGGAGGAGTTATTTTCTTTTTGCTTAAGTATCTAAATATATTTCAGCCCTACATTGATGTTACATGCCTAGTTACAGTTGTATTATTTCGATTATTTGCTGTTAGATATGATTGGCAGTTACCATCCCTTTGGAATCAAAAAAAAATATAATATTTATTCGTTAATCTGGAATAAAATTAAACGTGTTTATTTATTAAATATCTCAATGCTTAAATACATTGACTTATGTATGAATTAATACTGTTGAAAAGTATAACAGTATTTGTAAGTTCACTTTGTGACTTACTCGTTATATTTTATTAATTTAGATTAGAATAAAATGCAAAATAAAAGGTAAAAATTATGGCTAAAAAAGAAAAATCTACGAAAATTGGTGTTGAAATTAATCCCGATAAGTTAAAAGCAGTTGACCTTGCTATGGAACAAATAGAGAGACAGCATGGCAAAGGTTCAATAATGCGTCTTAGTGATCAACAAGTTGTTGATGTGGAAGCAATTTCTACTGGATGTATGTCATTGGATGCTGCTATTGGAGTTGGTGGAATACCAAGAGGTAGAATAGTAGAAATATTTGGACCAGAATCATCTGGTAAAACAACTGTTTGTTTACACGTTATTGCTGAAGCACAAAAAGCTGGGGGATTGGCTGCTTTTGTTGATACTGAACATGCACTTGATATTAACTATGCTCAAAGATTAGGTGTAGATTTAAATAACTTATTATTGTCTCAACCAGAATTTGGAGAACAAGCTCTAGAGATAGTTGAAACTTTAGTCCGTTCTGGTGGGGTAGATGTAGTGGTAGTTGATTCAGTTGCGGCACTTACACCACGTGTCGAAATAGAAGGCGAAATGGGTGATGCTCAAATGGGGTCGCAAGCCAGATTGATGTCTCAAGCAATGAGAAAACTGAACGCTGCTATTGGTAAGTCTAAAACAACGGTAATATTTACTAATCAATTAAGAAGTAAAATTGGTGTAATATATGGGAATCCAGAAACTACAACAGGTGGGAATGCATTGAAGTTTTATGCTTCAGTCAGATTAGATATAAGAAGAAAAGAAGTTCTTAAAGAAGGATCTGATATTATTGGTAATAGAGTTAGAGTAAAAGTTCTTAAGAATAAAGTAGCACCACCGTTTAAAGATACAGAGTTTGATATAATGTATAATGAAGGTATATCAAAAGTTGGTGATATGGTAGATGTGGCCACAACACACGGAATAATTAACAAATCGGGTTCTTGGTATACATTTGGTGAGGAAAGAGTTCAAGGTAGAGATGCTTTGAAAAAGCTTATAAAAGAGGATGATTCTCTAATGACAAGTCTAGAAAGCCAAGTCTTAGAAAAGATATCACCTAAAAAAGATAAAAAAGAAAAAGATTCCGATAAATAATAATGCATGAAGTTAAGTTAATAAAAAAGAAAAAATACTCAAAAAAGTATTTTATCAATTTTAAGGATGAGACTAATGACTATATACTCTTAGACATAGATACTATATCTAAGAGTAGAATAAGTGTTGGAGCGACGTTATCTGACACAGATATTTCTGAAGCTTTGAATAAGCAAAATTTGGTTGATGCAAAACAAAAAGCTTATAGTTTTGTATCATATAAACCCAGATCAGAGTATGAAGTTCGCAAGAGGTTAAAAGATAAGGAGTTCGATAGCGAAGCAATAGAAAATGCTATTGAATTTCTATATAAATATAAATTACTTGATGATGATAAGTTTGTAGAATCTTATGTTCGAACTTATTTGGAGAGAAAGCCATCAGGTAAATTTAAACTTGAAATTGAACTTAAGAAAAAGGGTTTATCTGAGGAGTTGATTTATAACTCAATAAGTAAAATTTATGATGAATTTGATCTGTTTGATTTAGCATTCAAAGCTGCAATAAAGCACCAAAAGAAAATTAATTATAAACCAAAATCAAAACAAAAAGATTTAGTAATTAGCTTTTTGAAGCGAAGGGGATTCAGATGGGAAACCATAACTCAAGTAATTGATAAAATGTTCTAAATATATAACAAGCATTTACGTTAAAAGAAAAAAAAATATTAAACTTACATTAAAACTACGGTGTTAAAATATGTCAACTATGACTGAAAATATACCAGCAAAAGCTGAACAAGGAAAATTATCAGAAGTACCTGGTAAGTATTGCGTTAGAGATATTAATCTAGCTGATAAAGGTAGATTATTACTGGACTGGGCAGAGTCAAGAATGCCAGTAATGAACAAACTAAGAGAAGAATACAAAAAAACTAAGCCTCTTGAAGGATATATAATTTCTGGTTGCCTGCATGTAACAAAGGAAACTGGTATCTTAATCAGAGCTTTAAAGGAAGCTGGTGCAGAAGTGTGGTGGTCTGGTTGTAATCCACTTTCTACTAATGATGCAGTTGCAGCTGCCTTGGCTGAAGAGGGCATCAACATCTTTGCTTGGTACGATAATGGACCAGATTTTTATTGGTGCATAGAAAGAACAATAGATTGTAAACCTCATTTAACTTTAGATGATGGTTGTGACTTGATTAACACTGTACACGAAAAATACAAAGACATGGCTCAAAACCATGTTGTTGGTGGTACTGAAGAGACAACTACTGGTATTCATAGACTACGTTCTCGTGAAGATGCTGGTGAGTTATATTATCCAGTATATGCTGTGAATGATGCAGAAACTAAATGGGATTTTGATAATGTATACGGTACTGGTCAATCTACGTTAGACGGAATTATAAGAGCTACTTCAGTACTTTTAGCTGGTAAAAACTTTGTAGTTGCTGGACACGGACATTGTGGTTCTGGTGTAGCACTTAGAGCCAAAGGTATGGGTTCAAACGTAATGATTACAGAAGTAAAACCAACTGCAGCTATGAAAGGAGTGCTGAATGGACATGAAGTATTAACAATGGAGGAAGCTTCAAAAGTTGGTGATATTTTCTGTACTGCAACTGGTGTGAAAGATATTATTAGAAAAGAACACTTTGAGAATATGCGTGATGGAGCTATAGTTTGTAATACTGGTCACTACGACAGTGAAATAAATATTCCAGAACTTGAAGAAATTTCTGTCTCTAATAGAACAATCAGAGAGAATTGTGAAGAATATACCCTAAAAAATGGTAACAAGATATTCTTACTTGCTCAAGGTAGATTGATTAATCTTGCAGCAGCTGAAGGACACCCTTCAGAAGTAATGGATATGTCTTTTGCAAATCAATTTTTATCTCATGTTTCGCTGGCTCAATCACATACTAAGGGAGAGAAATTACCAAACTCAGTAATTGAAATTCCAGTTGAACAAGACGAATTTGTAGCGAAAACTAAATTAGAAACTATGAATATGGCCATTGATAGTTTAACAGAAGAGCAAATTAAATATATTGATGACTACAATAGTGGTACTTAATAAATAAAAATTATTGAATTAGATATATTTTAAAAAAAGCCGATATAATAATAATTGTATCGGCTTTTCTATTTAATTATTTAATATTTACTTAATGGTTATGTGTTCCATATCCACATTGGCATTTAGGTAACTCAAATGAGTTTAACCTTTGATGAAAGTCGAAACCATCGTATTTATCAGATTTCCACCAAAACTCATCTCTTGGATTATTATAATTACCAATTTCATTCATAGTTTCTGAGTTGTACATCCTACCATTTATAATAGTATAAACTACGTTTTCTGTTTCATAAATGTCGTCTAAAGGGTTACCATCTATAACGATGAGATCGGCTAATTTACCATTTTCAATAGACCCTATTTCTTTGTCCATACCAAGATATGCAGCTCCATTAATTGTGGCAGCTTGAAGTACTTCCATATTGCTCATACCACCTTGATGTAACATCCACATTTCCCAATGCGCTCCCAAACCTTGAAGTTGACCGTGAGCACCCATATTAACTTTTATTCCATTATCAGTCATCTTCTTTAAAGATTGAGAAGTAAGTATATGCCCATTATCATATTCTTCATTTGGAATCATAGTTCTATGTCTAGCTCTAGAATCTATTACTTCTCTGGGAGTGAAATTCAATAACCTATCTTTTTCCCAAACATTAGTGTTCTGATACCAATAATATTCACCAGTAACGGAGCCATAATTTACTACTAATGTTGGAGTGTTATGAGTTTCAGTATTAGACCAAAATCTCATTACATCATCATAAAGGGGAGCCACAGGAATATTATGTTCTATTCCTGTATGGCCATCTGCAACCATTGACAAATTATGGAAGAAATGTGAACCACCTTCTGGAAACACTAACATTTCTAATTCTCTTGCAGCATCTATTATTTGCTGTCTTTGATTTCTTCTGGGTTGATTATATGATTTTACAGAAAAAGCTCCAAAAGCTTTAGTTCTTTTCAAATGAGATTTAGCATCTTCTAAATTATTTACTACTGCTTTGAAGTCTCCTTCAGCACCATAAAGTATGATACCTGTGGAATAAGTTCTAGGTCCTACCATTCTACCTGTCTTTATCATCTCAGAATGGCTAAACACCATTTCTGAATTCGAAGATGGGTCATGAGTAGTTGTAACTCCATAAGCTAAGTTAGCATAGTATGGCCAGTGTTTCTGAGGACTTAAACCATATCTAAATGTTCCTTGATGCGCATGAACATCTATTAAACCAGGCATAGTAGATTTACCTTTCAAATCATAAATTTTGGCATTTTGGGGAACTGTTACATCAGATTGGTTACCAAATCCTCTAATTTTGTTACCTTCTATGATGATTATACCATTCTCAATTACAGTAGAATCATCATCCATTGTAAGTATTCTAGTATTTGTTAATGCAATAAGGCCGTCTGGTTTATCTGATTTAACATTTGTTTTAATATTTATAGTCAATGGTTTTATTTCAGAGACTTTATCTTCGTCATTATTCAAATATTCAAAGCTATCATTTAGCTCTATTGTATTATATTCAGACCCTAGAGTCCAATGAAGTTTCTTACTATCATTAGACCAATGTAAGTTGATTCCAGCATCATTTGCTACTTCAACAACAGGGATTGATTTGGTGTTTGCACTTAAATCAATAATTTGCCCAGTTTTTGGGAACCTAGCTATGTAAACTTTATGTAGTTCGTTAAAAGCTACAAATTTACCATCAGGGCTTGGAACAAATTTATTTGAATATTTCGAACTGAAATGTTGTTTTTTATCATTCCCTGTTATATTTACAGAATGGAATCCTTTATCTAAGCTACCAAAATAATAACCACCAGTTTGATAAAAAACTCTAGAATCATCATAATTGAAAAGTGGGTATTCACCATTTTCAGATATTAGTTTTGGTTCAGAATTTGATTTATTTATATCTAATAAATAAATCCCTGGATTTAAAGTGTAATCAAATCCTTGATGTTCGTTACCAGATTCTTTTAGATATAATAGACTTGATTCATCTTTAGATAGTGATGGCGTTCTGTAAATACCTTTAGGTAAATTAACTGCTTTAGTTGACTTTGTCTTAAAATCATATATTTTAAT
>JBDQHL010000065.1:0-7836 GCA_040264895.1 Bacteroidota bacterium | reverse complement strand
TGGTATGAGTAATGGGCTATATTACCTGAAAATAATAACTCCGAATAATACATATGTAACAAAAATACTTAAAGGTAATTAACTATGAAAAGGATATTAGTATTATTAATAATGTTTTTTGTAGCATTTGAATTTTCAAATAGTCAAACCTACGAGGAAGTAGCTAAAGAGATTGGACTAGGTAATCATGTATCAAAAGATGACCGTGAAATGTGCGGCGGTGTTGTTGTATTTGATTACAATAATGACGGTTATGAGGATATATTTGCTGTAGGTGGATTCTTAAATAATTCGGCTTTATTCAAGAATAAAGGAGATGGCACTTTTGAAAATGTTTATTCCTCCTCAGGTATAAGTATTCCACAAACTGAACAAGTAGTTGGATGTGCCGCAGCTGATATTGATAATGATGGAGATATAGATTTATTTATTACAACTCACGAAAGGGCTGATAATTATCTTTACGAAAATAGAAATGGTGTATTTTTTGATGTAACACAAGGTTCTGGTTTAGAAGTTAAAATATGGAGTACAGCAGTTTCATTTGTAGATTTCGATTTAGATAGTGATTTAGATATTTATGTATCAAACTATGTTGGTGCAGACGGTAGATGTGATGAAAACTTCTTTTATGAAAATTTGGGTGATTTCAAGTTCAAAGAGATTAGTAAGGAACTAGGGGTAGATGATTCTGGTTGTTCTTTGGCTTCAACATTTTCAGATTATGACAATGACGGCGACCCAGATCTATTGGTAGCAAATGACTTTGGTCTTACTATTGAATCAAACAAAATATTTGAGAATCAATACCCCGAAAGAAAATTTATCGATGTATCAGATGCCACTGGTTTTAATGATAAAATTTTTGGTATGGGTATAGAAGGCGGCGATTTTGATGAAGATGGCGATATGGATTATTATACCACTAACATAGGTGAGAATAAATTCTATGTAAATGACGGTAATAAGAACCTTGTTCAACAGGCTGAAGCTTATGGGATGGATGATAAATATAAGGCTGGTACGGATTCATTATCTACTAGTTGGGGTATTCACTGGTATGATTATGAAAATGACTCAGATTTAGACTTGTTTGTAAGTAACGGAAATGTGATTCTTACGGATTCTGTTATGGCTTTTGAAGTTCCTAATTTGCTCTACCAAAATGATGGTTCCGGCAATTTTACAGAAGTAGGGGAGCAAGAAGGAATAGCAGATACTAAGCAGGGTAGAGGTATTGCCCTTAATGATTTTGACAATGATGGTGATATGGATATGGTACAAATTATTGTCAATTCCACCTTGGACTCAGAAGCTGATACCGATGATGATAGAATTCATTTCTTTAGGAATAATGCCTCAGAAAACGGGAACAATTGGATTCAATTCAAAATTTTAGGTACAACTGATAACAGAGATGCTATTGGAGCAAAAATCTATTTGTATTTTGATGGGAGAGAGCAAATTAGAGAAGTTCCCTCTGGTGGCTCTAGCTATATGTCACAAAGAACTAGAATTATTCACTATGGGTTAGGTACTGCAAATTCAATTAATAGAGTTGAAGTTGTATTCCCAAATGGTGAAAAGGTAGTTAAGTCTGGTTTAGCAATAAATGAAAGACATACTATTACCCAAACTTATAGATCTACTGAAAGTGTTGAGCTTTGCTTTGGTGAACGTTACAAAAATATGTTTACAGCAAGAGGAGATACTACAATACTTGAGTCATATGTGGCAACAGATGGTGTAGATAGTATTGTAACTGTAAATATTGATGTTATTGAAGAAATTGTTATGACTGAGAATATGACTGTTTGCTATGGCTTAGAAGTATATGGAAAGACTTGGAAAAATAATGGTGAATATGAGGAAGTATTTAGATCATACAAGGGGTGTGACAGCACGATTGTTTATAATATAACAGTTGAAGACCCAGTAAAGACAAATGCAGATACAACTGTTTGCTACGGTGGATTATTCAATGGTGTTAGAATAACTCAAGATAGATCCTTGTTAGTCGAACATGAAAATCCAGATGGCTGCGACAGCATAGTAGTATATAACATTAGTGTCAATGAAGGACCTAATTATAGTGAAATATTTGAAGTATGTATGAATACTAAATACAATGGTGTTAATATTGACTCAGATACTACATTCTTTAATTCTTATAAAACTGAAGCTGGATGCGACAGTATATATGAAGAGCAGATAGTTGTTCTACCTTATGGTATTGCTGATTCAGTTGTAGAGATATATAGTAACGAACCTTATGAAGGGAATTTCTATGAATCAGATACGACATTATTCAAAAATTTAGGTATAGTAGCTCAAAACGGATGTGATAGTGTTTTAGCTATTCATATAAATATTACTTTATCTAACATTGAATATGATGAATATAATGCATTCAAGTCAAATATTTATCCTAATCCTGTTGAAGATGAACTAGAGATTACATTCTTACAACAAAAGCCTCAGAATGTTACAATTGAGCTTTACAGCTCTAGTGGCCAGATGGTTACCACTTTATATAGTGGATATTCATCAGAAGGAGAGAATGTAAGATCATTTAATATCGAAAAATATGGAATATCATCTGGGGTTTATATTATTAAAATTATAGATGAAAATAAATACAGAACTATGAAATTTATAAAGAAATAGTTCCTAGTATATATATTATAATTCAATTAAAATTCTGTCCGTTTTGACAGGATTTTTTTTGTAACTAATACTAAGTTAAATTCGTATTCAATACGATATATCAAACAATAAAAACAATTTAAAAGGAGAAGCATGATAAGAATAACAACTTTATCATTCGTAGCTCTATTCGCATTTAGCATATCATTATTTGGTCAAGCAAATGAAATAGAGTTCCAACAAGAGACTTTAGAAAATGGTCTTCATGTTATTTATAATGTAGATAGATCTGCACCTGTAGTATCTACAGTTGTTCACTACAAAGTAGGTTCTAAAGACGAGAACCCAGAGAAAACAGGTTTTGCACACTTTTTCGAGCATTTGATGTTTGAAGCGACTGATGATATGCCTAGAGCTAGTATTGATAAATATGTTAATCAAGCGGGCGGTACATTAAACGCACATACATCTTTTGATGAAACAGTTTATAAGTTTACAGTACCAGCAAATCAAATCAAATTACCACTCTGGATAGAAGCATCTAGAATGAGAAAACTTAGAGTTCAAACTGAGGGTGTAGAAACTCAGAGAGGAGTAGTTAAAGAGGAAAGAAATGTTAGAGTAGATAATCAACCTTATGGTGACCTACTTGAAAGAATGGCTAAAAATTTATTCGAAGGTAGTGGTTACTCTTGGCCTACTATTGGGTATCACCAACACTTGAACAAAGCAACTATCGAGGATTTTCAAAATTTTTACAATGAGTTTTATCAGCCTAACAATGCTTGTTTAGTTATATCTGGCGATATCAATGTAGATGAAACTAAACAGTACGTACGTGAGTATTTCGGATCTATTCCTAAAGGGAAAGAAATTGAAAGAAGAAATACAAATATGAAAGATTTGAAAGGGACAATAGAGGTAACAATAGACGATGAGAAGGCCCAAGTTCCTGCTTTATTCGTAGGTTTCCGAGGACCTAAATTAGGCTCAGATGACTATTATGCTATGTCATTGCTATCAAAAATTATGGCAGCGGGTGAAAGCTCAAGACTTTATCAAACTTTAGTTGACGAAAAGCAACTAGCAATAGCAAGCCAAATGATGCCACTTTCTTTGGAAAAATCAGGAGCTCTCTTGTTAATTGATATTCCTAATGGGGACACTGATGTAAAAGAATTAGAAAATGCTTTATCCCAAGAGATTGATAAAGTTGTAAAAAATGGTGTTACTGAGGAAGAGCTAAAGAAAGCTAAAAATATAGAGGAAGCAAGTACAATTATGTCAAATAAGAATACTTTGTCTAAAGCTATGACAATTGCAAAATATTGGGCTTACTATAATGATCCTGATATGATTAACACTGAGATTGATAAGTATTTGAGTGTAACTCAAGAAGATATAAAAAGAGTTGCTAAGAAATATTTAGGAACGGACAACAAAGTAATTTTAACATATATGCCAGCAACTGCTGAGAAGTAAATAGGAGATTAAGAAAAATGATGAAAACAATAAAAATTATAATCGCATTAGTAATCTTTTCACAACTCGCAATTGCTCAAGATTATGAATTAGGTGAGAAGCCAGAACCATTAGAGAAAAAGAAATTTGAATTCCCTGAGTTTACCGAAAAAACTCTGGATAACGGATTGAAAGTATTCTTTATTGAAGACCATGAACAACCTATGGTTAGTTTCAACATACTAATGCCTGGTGGTGATGCGCTTGAAGCAAAGAAAGATGCTTCAGGTTTTACAGCAGCCATGATGATGAAGGGAACAAAGAATAAATCAGCTCTTGATATTTCTAAAACATTAGATGGATTAGGTGCTAGTATTTCAGTTAGAAACAGTACTGAATACACAAGCGTTTCTGGTTCTTCTATAATGAAACACAAAGAAGTATTATTCGATATGTTGACTGAGATATTAACAAGTCCTTCATTTCCTAAAGAAGAGATGGAAAAGTTAAAAACTCAATTTAAAACTGCTTTAAAAAGCGATAAATCTGATCCTGGTACTTTAGCAAATAACATGGCTAAAAAGGCATTATTTGGACCTGATCACCCTTATTCTTCTGTATCTACTGAAGAGACTATTGATGCGGTAACAAAATCTGATTTAGAAAAATATTATAATGATTTCTATATCCCCAATTCTTCAACTATGTATATAGTAGGAGACTTCGATTCGGATGATATGGCAGATTGGCTTAATGAAAAGCTTAGTGCGTGGGAAAAAAGTGATGTTGTTAAACTAAGAATGCCAGAACCAAAACCGATGCCAAGAGGTATTTACTTTATCGAAAGACCTGGTTCAGTTCAGTCTGCTGTTAGGTTAGCAAATATGACTGTTCCTTTTAGTGACAGAGAATATATGAATATAAATGTTTCTAATCATGTTATTAATTCTAGTTTTGCTGGTAGAATGTTTAAGATAATTCGTGAGAAACACTCATATACTTATTCACCTACTGGTGGCCACTCTTCTAATAGATTTTATAATTATTCTATTTTTGGATCCGATGTAAGAAATGATGTTACTGATTCTACAGTTATATCAATTAACAATGAAATCTTAGGCGATTTGATTTCAAATGGACCAAGTGAAGAAGAATTAGAAACAATAAAGCAATTTAGAATTGGGCAGTACTACCTTAGCTTTGAGTCTTCAGGTTATTTGGGTTCACTAATCCAAAGATATGATTTCAGAGGTGTTCCTATTCGTATGATAAAAGAATATCCAGATTTATATAATAAAGTTTCTAAAAAAGATGTTCAAAAAGCAACTAAAAAATACTTAAATCCAGAAGATACTTATCTGGTTGTTGTTGGGGACCCTTCTGTAAAAGAACAATTAGAAAAATTTGGTACTATATTCACATATAATACTGACTATGAACCTGCATCTGAAATGGACGAAGCTGATGTAGATTTTGATGAGTTAATTGAAAACTACACTGAAGCACTTGGTGGGAATTCAAAATTAGAGAGTGTAAGCTCAGTTGTTGGAACTGGTATCATCTCTATGAATGCTGGTGGTCAAAGCTTACCTGGTAAAATTTCAGTTACTTATTCTAATGGAATGATGTACAGACTAGTTGATTTGAATGTATTTAAACAAGAAGAATACTACAATGGTAAAGAAGGATGGGAAAATAGTAGTCAAGGTAAAATAAAATTAGAAGGTGAATCACTTGAATTAAAGAAATTTGAATCTGATCCATTCAAATACTCTAATTATAATGAATATGGCTACACTATGGACGTAACAGGTAAGAAAAAGGGAAACATTGTAGCTAAGTTGATGAAAGACGAAGAAACAATAGAGACTCTTTACTTTAATGAGAATACATTCCTCTTAGATAAAACAGAAAAAATACAAGAAAGCCCAAGAGGTAGTATGTTAGTTACTGTACTTTATGAAGAATATGATTCAGCTGATGGGATTAAATTTCCAAAGGTAATAAAAACTGAGACTCCTATGTTCACTATGGAAACTAAAATGACATACAAAATCAACCAGGAAGGTATTGATAACGGTATGTTTACTCCTAAGAAATAATTTAAATTCTTAGTGATTTTTTAAAGTGGTGATTAATTATTTTAGTCACCACTTTTTTTATAACTTCTTTAGATTTGATTTTGTGAATTCATTTACAGAATTACCAGTATTGACAGTAGATGCAGGTTCAAATAAAAGCACTTGAGATTCATATTCGGATGATGGGCTATGAGCTACACCCTTAGGTATTACAATAAATTCACCTTCATTTACAACATTAGTGTAATCATCAAACTCAATTGAAATAGTTCCTTTAACAACTAAGAACATCTCATCTTCATTATCGTGCTTGTGCATTGGGAATTTACCCTTGAACTTTGCTGCTTTAACGTTCTGACCATTTAACTCACCTATTATATGAGGAGACCAATATTCATCAATAGCTGCAAATATTTTTTCAATGTTTTTTACGTTTAGCATCTAATTTTTAATCCAATTATGATATAACCAAGTTACCCAATAATCATAGTTTTTGAAAGGAGGGTATTCGAATAATTGTGGATCACTTATCTTAGTTAGTGATTGTTTACTATAATCCCAAATATAAAGTTGTTTAGCTTCGAATTTTTCCATTTTATCATAGTAAACATGAGCACCACTATTGTAAGCTATTTCCTCCAGATTGTACCCTATAGTCAAAGAATCTCCATCCCAATAGAGTTGATAATTTTTGTTCTTAGCCGGATGTATTACTCCAGTACCAGATACAAATCTTGCCTTAGTGTAGGGCTCTAATTCTTTACTTTTATAAAGAGATTCTCCATATTTCATTTGGAAATTTATTGCCCATGGCGCATCTATTACTGATATCCATTCATGCCTATATGGTCCCACAAAAATAACCATTGACTCTTTCCCTAGGTTAGAAATCTCTTGGGGTATATTTGTTGTTATCTCTTTTTGAATTTCATTAGCTTGTATCCAATCTATCTTATTAGTTAGGTATGAATTTAACGTTATAATGCAAAGTATGACAACTAATATACTTCTGAATTTAACAATAATTATAGAATCTTTTTTTATCCAATTCCAAAATATTATAAGTATAAACGGAATATAGAATGACACTACAAACATTGTTCTACTCCTTGAGCCAAGCGCCCACAAAGTATATCCAGCTGCAGAGTACATGAAAACACTCAATAGTATCCCTAAACCAAAAGTAAGTATTATCTTCATGCGATTATTTACTATTAAACTTTTTATAGTACCAGAATTCTGCTTCAGTTTGAAAAGTAAATAACCCAGCACTGATATTATTATAATTGTAGCTGGTATAAATAAATCTCCAAATCCTTTTAATATAACATAAGGAAAAGAAATTATGTTAAATGCCAAAGTCTGAAGAAAATAGGGGTTCAATGCTTTATGTATTGATGCTTCGAATAAGTTTGCAGTGAGTCTATTCCAAACAATAGTCAAGATTAACAATGTACTAAAAAGTATAAAAAAGTTAATCACCTTTCTCTTATTTTCACGATTATCTTTTGATAGAAACCATATAATTAGCAGAAAAGAACTATACTGAAAAAAGAAGCTTTCATACGTTAAACTTGATAGAAGATAGAGTATACCTGCAGAAAAATAGTAATTCTTATTTACCTCTAAACTTTTGAAAACATAATAT
>JBDQHL010000064.1:0-7840 GCA_040264895.1 Bacteroidota bacterium | reverse complement strand
TCCATATACTTAGTAACTACGAGTCACTATCCTTTGTGTTATTATTTTCAAATTTCGAATCAGAACTTTCATCTTTTTTCGCACCATTTTTTGGTATTGTAATATCATTACCATCTCTTTCAGCACGATAATGAGGTGATAGTATTTCCACTCCAGCATTGTTGAATTCATCTAATATATTTCTGTGAATATCTGAATAGATAGCAGCCATTCTGTGAGATTGTTTTGTATAAGCATTTATCTGATAGCTTATATAAAAGTCTTCCAAACTTGTTTGTAAAACAAATGGATCCCTATCTTTGTCAACTCCATCAGATTTACTTGCTGCACTAATTAGAAGTTCCTTTACCTTTTCCTGAGGAACATCATACCCTATTGTAACAGTAGTATGTAATATCAATCCTAAATCCTTAGAAGCAGTGGTGTAATTTGTACTGTGACTAGATAATATTTTTGAATTGGGTACGGTTACATCCTCATTTTTTTGAGTTCTTATTCTTGTAACTAATAGTGTTTTTTGTATTACATCGCCGGTTACATTATCTATCATAATTCTATCACCAATTTGGAAAGGACGCATATATGTGATGACTAAACCTGATACTATATTGGCAATGGCTGTTGACGAACCAAGTGAAACTAATACCCCTAAAAATATAGATACTCCTTGGAATATATCACTGTCAGAGTATGGCAAATATGGGAATACTAATACTACTACAAATGCATATACTAGAAATCTAATAATATTGAAAGTCGGTTTTGCCCATTCTGGGTAAAAGTTTGGCAGTAAAAGTCTTTCTAGCTTGATTTCATTTGTTAAGTATTTAAGGAACTGAATGAAATATTTCGCAACTGCAATGATTATAATAATAATAATTAGGTTAGGTATATAACCTATTATTGACATTATAATACTTTCTAATGGATCTAAAACGTATCCGAATAATTGTTCTGAAAGTCCTTTTGTCCAAGGGAAAAGTCCTAGAATTATCGGGAAGACAAAGTAAAGACAAAACAATATAAAAACTACCTTTACTCCTTTGAGAGCTATAATCGCAAAGTGCAATAAGTTATTTGCATCTAATAATTTTAACTGCTTTATCTTAACATCTTTTATGTAAGTATCTTTTAATTTATAGAGCTTTAAATTAATAAATCTAAAAAGCTTGTTTACATACTTAATAAATAAAAAGAAAACGACAATAATCAGGATAGTAATCCCGACATTGATAAGAATAGAAAAGTAAGAACGATCATCGTTTTCAGCTTTAATCTTACGAGACAACGCCGACAACCATCCTTTTGCTATTACACTTTTAGATTTATTAAAATACTCTTCATCTTCTGCACTTATGGCAACTATTATTTCATCTTTATATTTTATATAATAGAAATGTCGGTTGCTATCAATTTTTAGATATTTTGAATTAAAACTAACATTATCAACAAGTTGATCCGCTTTTCGAGATATATCACTAACTCTTTCGTCAATATTCTTACTACCTAGTCCATTACCAACAAAAAAAACACTATCTCCCATTACAGTTACTACTTCAAAAGATATAGTATCTTTTTTAATGTCAATGTTTGTTTTATTAAGAGTATTATCAGCCACAGGTTGAGTATTCAAGACGGCAAAACTGGCAAGAATTAATAACATTGCTATTATAATTTTCATATCTGTAACCCCAAATTTTAGATTAGTTTGCTATTAAATTAATCAATTTATCTGGAACATGTATAACTTTTCTTATTTGTTTGCCTTCTAAGTGCTTCTGAACATTGGGTTCATCTTTAGCTAAATCTACTAACTCATCTTGACTAAGTCCAGTAGGGACATTTATTTTAGCTCTTATTTTACTTAATACTTGCACAACTACTTCAACACTTGATTTCTGTAATTTAGATTCATCATATTTTGGCCACTCAGCTAATACTATACTATCAGAGTTACCTAGTCTCTGCCAGATTTCCTCACAAAAGTGAGGTGCAAATGGGGATAAAATTTTAATGAAATTAGTGATTGCATCCTTTGGTATTTCATCTAATTTGTATAGCTCGTTTACCAAAATCATCATCTGTGAAATAGCTGTATTAAATTTCAATTCTTCAATGTCTTCACCAACTTTCTTAATAGTTTCATGATGCACAAAGTCGAAGTCTTCACCAACTGAAACATCTGTAATATTGCTATTAATGTCACCGTTTTCATCTATAACCAGTCTCCAAACTTTGTTCAAGAATCTGTATATACCCTCTATACCAGTCTCAGACCAGGGTACAGACTGCTCTAAAGGACCCAAGAACATTTCAAACATTCTTAGAGAATCAGCTCCGTATTCAGCAACTATATCATCAGGGTTTATTACATTACCAATTGATTTAGACATTTTCCTTCCATCAGCACCCATTATTAGGCCTTGATGGAACAGCTTTTTAAATGGCTCTTTGCTAGTTACATAGCCATAGTCGTATAGTACCTTGTGCCAAAATCTAGCATAAAGCAAGTGAAGTACAGCATGTTCGGCACCACCAACATATAAATCAACTCCTTCTTGACCCATCCAGTATTCTTGTTTTTCTTTATCAGCGAAAATATCATCATTATTTGGGTCTATGTATCTAAGATAATACCAGCATGATCCAGACCATTGAGGCATAGTATTAGTTTCTATCTTTCCAGTTTTTCCAGTAACCGGATCTTTATAATTTACCCAACTGTCAACAGTTGCAAGAGGGGACTCACCTGTACCAGCAGGTTTGTATTCCTCAACTTCAGGCAATTCTAAAGGTAACTCGTCTAAACCGAAAGCTCTTTTTGTACCATCTTCAAATAAAATTATTGGAATTGGCTCACCCCAATATCTTTGTCTTGAAAACAGCCAATCTCTTAATCTAAATTGTGTTTTAATTGTACCTAAATTATTCTCTTCTAACCAATGAATAATCTTCTTTTTTGCTTCTTTTGTTTTCAGTCCATCTATACTAACAATCTCACTTGATGAGTTGATAGCTACTCCTGATTCTGAGTATGCTTCTTTGTCAAAATCATGTTCTATCTTATTAGGTTGTACAACAGGGGTAATTTCTATTCCGAATTGCTTTGCAAATTCATAATCCCTTTCATCATGAGCAGGAACAGCCATAATGGCACCAGTACCATAACCCATTAGAACATAGTCTGATATTAGAATTGGAATTTCCTTATTGTTTGCTGGGTTCACAGCGTAAGCACCAGTAAATACACCTGTCTTTTCCTTGCTCAATTCAGATCTTTCTAAGTCAGTCTTTAGTGAGCTATCTTTGACATATTTTGCAACTTTATCTTTTTGAGCTGCCGTAGTTATCTCTTTTACCAAAGGATGTTCAGGTGAAAGCACCATATAAGTAACACCAAATATTGTATCCGGACGAGTTGTAAATACATTTACTTTTTCATCTGTATTGGAGATATTGAAGTCAATCTCAGCTCCTTTACTTTTGCCTATCCAGTGCCTTTGCATTTCCATAGTTGAGCTAGGCCAATCTACTAAACCTAAATCATCAAGCAACCTATCTGCATATTCTGTGATTTTTAGCATCCACTGACGCATTGGCTTTCTCTCTACTTCATAACCTTTGCCACGCCATTCATCGACTTCTTCATTCGCTAGTACTGTACCAAGTTCTTCGCACCAATTAACTGGTTGCATCGATATGTAAGCTAATCTTTTGCTATCTATATATTCTTGTTTTTGCTTCACACTAGTAATATCATCTGGAATTGGTAGCTCGCTTATGTCTTTTGCTGTCTGTTTATCATGATCATACCATGAGTTATACATTAGCAAAAACATCCACTGAGTCCATTTATAATACGAAGGGTCTGTAGTATTAATTTGTCTTTCCCAATCGTATCCAAAGCCTAGAAGGTTAAGTTGTCTTGTAAAAGTCTTTACATTTTTAGCAGTAGCAACAGCAGGATGAACTCCTGTCTGCATGCTGTATCTTTCAGTTGGTAGCCCAAATGCATCAAATCCCATAGGGTGCAATACATTATAGCCTTGCATTTTTTTATATCTAGCAATTATATCTGTTGCTGTGTAGCCCTCAGGGTGACCAATATGAAGACCTGCTCCACTTGGATAAGGAAACATATCTAAAACATAATATTTAGGTTTACTAAAGTCATCAACTACTCTATAAACATTTCTTTTATTCCATTCGGCTTGCCATTTTGGCTCTATTTCTTTGAAATTATACTGCATTTTTTATTCTATTATTTCTTTACTTTTTAGTTTACAAAATTAGTGAAAATATACCATTTTAACTATTTAGTTCGTATCTTATGAATTAGAGAAAAAGATAATATAAATTGGGAAAATATTGACTAAAGTTAATAAAAGAAAATTGAATCGTTGTGGGTGGTGCCTTAGTAGTGAATTATATATGGATTACCATGATAAAGAGTGGGGTAAGCCATTGCATAATGATAGGTTGTTATTCGAATTCTTAGTTTTAGAATCCTTCCAATCAGGTCTTAGTTGGATTACCATACTTAATAAACGAGAGAACTTTAGAAAAGCATATGATAATTTTGATATCAAAAAAGTTGCTAAATATGATGATGATAAGATAGAAGAATTAATGAACAATTCAGGTATTATCAGAAACACTGCTAAAATAGATGCATCAATCAATAATGCAACGGTAATAATAGAGTTAGAAAATACTGGAAAATCCTTCAACGATTATGTCTGGAGTTTTGTAGAAAAGTCCCCAATTATAAATAATTGGGAAAGTCTTAGTCAGGTGCCAGCACAAACTGACCTTTCTATTGCTATGAGTAAACAAATGAAAAAAGACGGATTTAAGTTCATTGGTCCAAAAACATGTTACTCTTTTATGCAAGCTACTGGTATGGTAAATGATCATGTAATATCGTGTTTCAGACATAGACAGGTATAATTTACTTCCATATCCTTAAAATAATACTTAAATTTAATTTATGAGAGCAATACTTTCTACTATTTTAATTATTCTATTTGTTACTGGTTGTGCAAATATTCAAAGACCTCCAGGCGGTGAGGGGGACACAACAGCACCTTATGTAGAATTAACCTACCCAGATAATGGAACTATTAATTTTGATAGTGATGAAATAGAAATTGAATTCGATGACTATATGAATAGGTCAAAAGTATTGGAAAACCTTAGAATTACTCCTGAAGTAAAAGCTGAATATGATTGGAATGCAACAACTTTGAGCATTGAATTTATCGAACCATTACGAGAAAATACTACTTACGCTATAAATATTGGCACTGACTACTCAGATTATTATAATAACTCACCTGAGAAAGCATTTAGTATGATTTTTTCTACAGGTAATAAATTAGATAGTGGTTCTATTTCTGGAATGCTCTCTGCCGAAGATACTAAAGGAAAATTTTTATTTCTATATAAGCTAGATGGAAACGAAACTCCAAATATACTTGAGGATAAACCTGATTATTTTGTTAATACAG
The DNA here is from genome assembly GCA_040264895.1 of Bacteroidota bacterium. Lineage (GTDB taxonomy): Bacteria > Bacteroidota > Ignavibacteria > Kapaibacteriales > UBA2268 > PGYR01. Next base: position 2,330 of record JBDQHL010000064.1, on the reverse strand, counting down.
GGAGTAGTGGTGAGTTTAGATTTGTTGCTCTAAAGCCTGGTAAATATAGATTAATAGCTATAGATGATAAGTTTCAGAATAAAGTTTATGATGATGAAGTTGATGCTTATGGAACAGCTTTGAACGATCTGACTTTAACAGAAGATAGTTTGAGTATTTCTGGAATACAAATATTCTTAGGCCCAAAAAATGATTTCACTCCACCTAAACTACTAAGTGCAAATTCAAATTATGCTGGTACAGCAAACCTATTATTTGACGAAAGCTTAGATTATAATTCGATTTTAAAAGAGAACTTCTCACTTGCATATAATAGTAGTAAAGTAGAGGTAAAAAATATAGGAGCCCAAGAGCAAAATACTTCTGAGGTTCTAATTGTATATGATAATAACTACATAGGGAAATCATTAACATTAGAGATAAAAAGTGTAACGGATTCAACAGGTAACTTTATTTCAGATACTGCTTCGAGTATTGAGTTTGCAGTTGATAGTCTTTTCAATGAAAAAGAGTTTATTATAGACAAAACAAACCTTACAGATAGCACTAAGAACAATGTGATACCTAACTTAGACAGTGTAACGAATAGTAAATTTTACTTTCTAAAATTCAATAAAATCCCTGATGAATCATCTTTCAAAGGAGCAGCAAAAATAATTAATGGTGATTCCACTATTGCACTAAACTTGCATTCAAAAAACTTAAGTGAGTACCTATTTAAATCAGATAAAAATCTTCCTGATAACAAAGAGCTAGTGATAGAGTTTAATACTGCAGACATAAAAGATATTTGGGGTAATAAATTATCAAAGGACACAACTTACAAAACAAAATTTAAGACAGGATTTATTCCTAGATACTCTAAGTTAGCTGGGAAAGTTGAGATAAGAAGTAACTGTGATTCTCAATTGGTTGTAAAAGCTAAAAATATTACTGATAACTCAAGTTATAAATCTATAGTTTCAGACTCTACATGGTCATTTGAAAAAGTGACTGCAGGTAAGTATATTTTCACTGTATTCTGTGACGAGAATAAGGATGAAAAGTATAGTTTTGGAAGTTTAGACCCCTTCACTTTCAGAGAGCCGTATTCTAAGAGTAAAGAGTATAAGGTAGAAGAGAATTGGGAATACAATGATATAATTTTAATATTAGATGAATAGAATTATTATATATATATTAGTCACACTAATCAGCAGTTTATATCTGAATGGAAATGTACTGTTTGATGAGCCTATAAATTTAACTCAGATCAACACCGAGTATAATGAGTTTGCACCTAGTTGGAACAACTATGATGAAAGACTCTATCTGACAAGTGATAAAAGTGGAAATGAAAAGCTATATGTTAGTCAATTCAATATTGAACAAGTACTCTCTGAGCCTAAGTTTCTAAATAGTCCTATAAATACTGCTCACAAAAACTTAAGTTTTATTAGCTTTCTCTCACCTGAAAAGGCGTACTTTAGTACATATACTTTTAAGAATGGTCAGCCACAACTGCAATTGTTTTACACCAACTACAAAAAGCAATCATGGTCAGAAGGTTTTATTATTGAAGAATTAGAAAATCCAAAATTTACAGGGCACTCTACAATATCGGAGAGCAATAATCAACTTATTTTTACTCAACAAAGTGATGATGGTGATTTAGATTTAATGGTTAGTTACAGAATGGAAGATGGTACTTGGAAACAACCTATATCCTTAGATATACTAAATAGCAACGGCAATGAGATTACACCTCACATAGTCTCAAATGATACACTCTATTTTGCAAGCGATGGACAAGGTGGGCCAGGGGGATATGATATATATTTTACTGTGAAATCTGAAGGCAAATGGCAAAGACCAAGTCCTCTGTATGAGATTAACACTGAATATAATGAATCCGACGTTTGTGTATTGCCTAATGGAGATTTACTCTTTGCAAGTGATAGACCCGGTGGGGAAGGTGGTTTGGATTTGTGGATGTCTAGCAATAATGCAAATTCAATTAATTTCTCAAATAGTAACGAGCTAGAAATCGATATTCAAAGCTTCATTTCAAAAATAGTTGTCACAAATAATTTTGAGTATGAGAATTTACCTGTATCAAAATCAATTTATTTAACAAATAAATCATCAGAAATAGAGAACAAGTTCTTTGATTATTCTAATAAAATTAAATTGCAATCACTAAAATCTATCGATGAATCTTATGAGAAGACATTGAGTATAATTGGAAATAGACTCCAAACAGACAATTCTAGTAAATTGACAATTACTGCTATTTATCCAGGTAAAATTGAGTTAGAAAATAATAATGATAAAAACTCTAAGTATTATGC
>JBDQHL010000063.1:0-7928 GCA_040264895.1 Bacteroidota bacterium | reverse complement strand
GTGAAGCAATAATTGAAATATCATCTAATTTTATTTCAGTAGCTACTATTCTGGCTATTGAAATAGCATGGCTATAGTATGGAATACCAGATAGTCTGAGTCTGTCTTTATTAGCATCCAAACATATCAAAAAAGCTTTCTGTAACTTATCTGAATCTGTCTTTTTTAAATTTGATTCGCAATCTTTTATTAAGAGATTAAATTCCCCGTAAGCTTTAGTATCTTTAAGTAGATCAAAATCAAAATTTAAAGAAGTATTATTTTTTTTATTTATTGGCATCAATAATTAAACGAATTTGAAGTATGTAAGTGTCCGAAAATAGTAAAAATTGAAGACAATTTTGGTCAATGAAGCAGTTTAACTAAACAAAATGTATTTTATACCGATATAATCTAATAATAAGTTAAAACGTTAGTATAAAATATGAAATTCTCAGATAATTATATTGAAAATCAAAAATCTAAGGCAAAACCTATTAGCCATTTTGAATCTCTTGCAAAAGATAGCTTTCTAAACCAATATATTGAAGAATTCTTACCTGACAAATATCAAAATGATAAATCATTCAGAGAAGAGATAATGAAGCTTCAAATTGAGTATTCAGATGTACCAGTATCTGAAATAAGCAAAGAAAATAATAACTTAAAATCAGAAATTGAAGGGTTAAAAAACAAAACAAATACTGCTGTAATTACATCGGTGATATCATTACTTCTAATGTTAGTTTTAGCAGCTATGTTATAGTTAGGTATAAAAAAAGTCTCATAAATATGAGACTTTTTAAACATAAATTTTTATTGTTATTGTTAAGCTAAATTCATTGCTTCGTGTAGCAACTCGTTTACAACAGTATCGGATTCAGCTTCAGCATAAAACCTTAATAACGGTTCAGTACCTGATGCTCTGATCAACAACCACGCATTGTGAAAATAAAACTTTATTCCATCTTTAGTATCTATTCTTTCAACTTCAAACCTACCAATTTTTTCAGGAAGTTTATTAGCTGCTTCTAGAATAGCATTCTTCTTTTCTTCAGACATTTTTTTGTCTATCCTATGGTATCTATGAGGCCCAAATTGTTCATCTAAATCATCACAAAGTTGTTTTAACGACTTACCAGTTACTGCCATTGCTTCAAGTAGTAATAAACCATTGAATATTCCATCCCTTTCAGGTATGTGCAATGAAGTACCAAGACCACCAGACTCTTCACCACCAAGTAATACATCTTTTTGAGTCATTATATCGGCAGTGTATTTGAAACCTACTGGTGTTTCATGCAACTTTATTCCTTTATCCTCACAGTACATCTCAACCATAGAAGTAAGTGATACTGTCTTAACAACATCTCCACGCTTCTTCTTGTTCTCATACAGATACCTTAATAAAATCATAAAGATTTTGTGAGAATCTACGAAGTTTCCCTCTCCATCAACAGCGCCTAATCTATCAGCATCGCCATCAGTAGCTAATCCAAAATCAAAATCACCTTTTTTTATAGTTCCTATAAGGTCTGGCAAACAACTTTCTATTGGTTCAGGGTGATCTACATTTCCGAATCCTGGATTCCAATCACTATGTAGTTCAAATACTTTTTCAATAAGGCCTGAAAGCATTCCCATACCAGCACCATGCATAGGATCAAATATTACTTTGAAATAAGCTTTTTGAATTACATCAAAATCAATTTTCTTTTTCAGATGTCTTATATAAGATTCTTTTGCATCAAATTGTTTGATTTTCCCATTTTCTTCATATTCAGAGAAGGTTTTAAGATTAAAGTCAAATCCTTCATCAATCTTATCATGTAATATTTCTTCTAGCCTCTCAATTTGTGATGGCGTAGCTGGACCACCAAAACTACTTTTTACTTTAAAGCCATTATATTTTGCAGGGTTGTGTGAAGCCGTAATTACGAATCCTAACTCTGCTTTTTTTTGTCTTGTGTTAAATGACACTTGTGGGGTGGATGAGATTTTATCACTTATATGAACAGTAATTCCCTGGGATGCTAATACCCTTGATGCTTCTTCAGCAAATTCCCTTGACATAAACCTACCGTCATAACCAATAACAGCGCTAGGGTAATCACTATTATTAGAAATTTCTTTCAAATAGTCTGCACTTGCTAACGCAACAAATCTTAAATTTTCATAGGTAAAGTCATCAGCAATAACTCCACGCCAACCGTCAGTTCCAAATTTTATCATAACTTATTTATCAAATTTTCTGAATGGATAATCTGCTGAGTAATATGAATCAGTATCTAATTCTTCTTCTATTCTTAATAACTGGTTATACTTGGCAGTTCTATCACTCCTACTTGGAGCACCAGTCTTAATTTGCCCTGAATTCATTGCAACAGACAAATCAGCAATAAAAGTATCTTCAGTTTCACCACTTCTATGTGATATAACACTAGTAAAGCCGTTTCTATGTGCCATGTTGATTGCATCTATAGTTTCAGTAAGAGTACCAATTTGATTTACTTTTATTAAAATTGAATTTGCAGTATTAGTTTCAATTCCTTTTGACAAAAAATCAGGATTTGTTACGAATAAATCATCACCAACGAGTTGAACTTTGTCACCAAGTTTTTCAGTTAATTTTTCCCAATTCTCCCAGTCATTTTCGTCCAAGCCATCTTCGATTGAGATAAGCGGATACTTATCAGATAGATCTGAATACCAATCTATCATCTCTTTTGGAGTTTTATAATCCCCAGATGATTTATACATTTTATATTTACCATCTTCATACATTTCAGAAGCAGCTACGTCAATAGAAAGTAAGAAATCATCTTTCGGTTTATATCCAGCTTTTTCTATTGCTTCTAGTATAACTTCGAATGCCTCTTCATTCGAAGATAGGGAAGGGGCAAAACCACCTTCATCACCAACAGAAATATTATAACCTTTAGATTTTAATACTGACTTTAAATTATGGAATACTTCAGTGCCCATTCTCAAAGCTTCTGAAAATGTACTCGCACCTACCGGTAGAATCATAAATTCTTGAATATCAACATTGTTATCAGCATGTTTTCCACCGTTTAATATATTCATCATTGGTGTAGGCAATAGATTAGCAGAAACTCCACCAATATATCTGTATAAAGGAATCATTAAGTGGTTTGCAGCCGCTCTTGCAACAGCTAATGATACACCTAGTATAGCATTTGCACCTAAGTTAGATTTATTTTTTGTACCGTCTAAATCAATTAGTAAATTATCAATTTGAGTTTGCTCCAAGCAGTCAAAACCTTCCAATGCATCAGCGATAGTAGTGTTGATGTTATCAATAGCATTCTCAACAGACTTTCCTAAATAATTATCTTTATTCCCATCTCTTAATTCGTGTGCTTCGTTTTCACCAGTACTTGCTCCAGAAGGAACTGCAGCCCTACCGTAAGTTCCGTCCTCTAAAATAACTTCAACTTCAACAGTGGGATTTCCACGTGAATCTAAAATCTGACGTCCAATTACATCATAAATGTAAGAACTCATCTATTATTCCTCGTTTGAATTTAATTTAATATTGTCTATTTTTTTGGCAAGCTTGAAATCTAATTCGGTAAGTCCACCAGCATCATGCGTGCTGATACTAATTTTAACCTTATTCCAACCATAGATTTCAATGTTAGGATGATGATCTAATGTTTCAGATAATATAGCAACCGAATTAACAAAACCAATAGCTGATACGAAATCGGCTGCTACTATTTCTCTCTTTATTTCTTTTCCGTCTTTATTCCAATTAACCAAGCTATTTAATTCTTCTTCTATCCTTTCGTCATTAAGTAGTTCTCTTTCCGGCATACTTTTATTACCCAATCAAAGACTTTAATTTACTTTCAATTTGTTCTTTTGGTACAGCACCAACTATACTTTCTACTTGCTCTCCACCTTTGAAGATTAATATAGTAGGTATTGATCTAATACCATACTGCATAGCTACTTGCTGATTATTATCTACATCTACTTTTGCGATTTTAGCTTTCCCATAGAATTCAGTTGCTAACTCATCAATGATAGGTGCTATCATTCTACAAGGTCCACACCAAGCAGCCCAAAAATCAACTAATACTGGGACATCTGAACCTTTAATTTCGTCTGTAAAATTACTATCTGTTAAGTGAATTGGTTGTGACATTTTTTCTCCAATTATAATTATTTGAGTATTATTCATTTCTGTATCAAAGACGATTGCAATATATGATTTATTTTACTTTGATAAACCTGCTATTACTCTTTCAAATTTAATATTAAACGTCTCTAAATCTTCAAAGTTATAATTTGCGTTCGAATTCTGTTCTGAACCAATAAAAATAGTGTCAACTCCAGCATTAATACCAGCTAGAACATCTGTTGTATTATCACCAATAAAAAATGATTTACTCTTATCAATGTTCCATTTTTCTAAAGCATCTAGTAACATTCCAGGTTCTGGTTTCCTGGTTCTTGAACCACTATTTGCAAGGTCAGGACTATAATAAATATCATCGAAGCCAAATCCAACTTTCTGAAATAAATCAAATTGCATTCTATTATGTATGACTGACAAGTCTTGTTCTGTCATCAAGCCTTTACCAATCCCTTGTTGGTTGGTAATTAATATTTTTAGAAATCCATAATCATCAGTCTTTTTAAAGATTTCGAAAAAAGGTTTTATAAACTCAAATTCAGCATATACTTGTATATATCCATTAATTTTTCGCTGATTTACTATTCCATCTCTATCAAAAAATATACACTTATTCATTTATCTGACAAACCTCAGCGATAATTTCATCACACTGATTGTATATTGCTTCCCAACTATGCTTTCTCACTATATATTCGTGAGCGTTATTACTAATTGTGTCGGCTAATTGTTTATCTGAAAGAAGAGATATAACTTTCTCTGCAATTCCTTCAGATGTATCTGAAATTAATATTTCTTTACCATCATTAGCTTCAATCCCTTGATTACCAGTTGAAGTAGTAACAACTGGACATTCAGCACACATTGCTTCTAATAATTTATTTTGTATTCCGCTACCACCATAATGAGGGTGCACGTACACTGCTGCATTTTGTAAATAGGGAACAATTTCTGGAACATTTGAATAGATTTCAATATCATCACTTTTCAGATTCTGTATGGCTTTCGTAGGGTTTGCACCTGCTAAAGTTAGTTTTACGTTTGGAAATCTTTTCTTTACTAAGGGCAATATTTCATTTACTATTCTGCTAACCATAAGTTCATTCGCCCAAACATCAAATTTACCAGTAAAAAGTAAGTTATTTCTTTCTGTTTTAATATCAGGGGTGAACTTTTCTATATCTACTCCGTTTGTCAACAATCTATAGTTGACATTCGAATTCAATTTAGTCATGTGTCTTATGTCATCATTTGATACTAAGGTTGTGACATCAAAATGATTAACAATTTCTGGCTCATATTTTTTTAGCTTCTTCCACTCCCAAAGACGAACTATTTTTTGTTTTAAGTTACTGCTACCTTCATAAGATCTTTGTTGATATACAGTTCTACAGTCTTCAGCCATTAAAATTTTAGGCATCTCTACATTCTTCAAATATTCAGCTGTTCTCATAAAAAAAGAAAATCCTAAGTCAAAGTTCTTTTCTTTAATCAATTTACTAACCATTTCGTGATATTGTTTTTCCTCATAATATAGTATTTCAAGAGGTTTTTTTGACAACAGTCTTAATGTTGAATTTAGTCCTGAATTTATGGGGTTAAGTGGAATGACATGTAAATCGACACCTAATTTTAGTAAAGAATTTTTTAAGCTATCAGTAAATTTTTTACCTTGAAAAAATGTAACTAAAGTAACATTATGTTCTTTTGCTAAATGCTTAATAATATGATATGGTTTTACTCTATCACCACCTATCAAAGGAAATGGATATCTTGGTAATAAAAATAATATATTTAATTTCTTCATTTCTTACTCTTCTTCGTCTGAAATCTCTTCATCCGTAAGTATATACTTTTCTAATATTTTATCATCTATTTCTTGGATGAAACGTGAAGGTTCACTCAAAACCATTCCACTCTCTCTATCAAAAATACCAAAAGGATAGACAATATATAAATAATCTTTTGCACGTGTTATTGCTACGTAGAATAATCTTCTTTCTTCTTCTAATGAATCTATCGTGTGTACAGACTTTGCTGAAGGAAACTTTCCTTCCGTTGCCCATATTAAAAACACAACTTTCCATTCCAGCCCTTTCGCAGAGTGAATAGTCGATATAGTTAAATATTCATCTTCTTTTGATTCAGCCTCCAAATCTTCTACTGAATTCACTGGTGGGTCTAAGGCCATGTCGTTTAAAAATGTAGGCAGATCTGAGTATTGTTCAGTTATTTGTAGAAATGTTTCAATATCTTTCCATCTTTTACCAATATTATCATACTTCTCATCTAAAAAATCTTTATAAAAATAAGCAATTTCAGAAGCGGCATATGTCAAGTCACTTGGGTCAAAGTGCTGAGAAATTATTTTGAATAAGTTTTTTATTCCATCATTCTTATTGATGCTTGGAAGCACTAGTTTAAAATTATCAATAGTTAGCGTGTTGTCACTGATATTATCAATAATTTTTCTAGTAGTAGCAGGGCCAACTCCATCTATCAACTTTAATACCCTTTGCCAAGCCACTACATCTTTTGGATTGAATAACAACCTAAGATATGAAATTAAGTCTTTTATGTGGGCTGTCTCAATCAACTTCATACCACCAAACTTGACATATGGTATATTTGATTTGTTTAAATCAATTTCTAAGTCAAAAGAGTGATAACTAGATCTGAAAAGTACTGCTATATCTTCTAACTCTATACCTTGCTCTCTTAATTCTAATATTTGTTGAACAACAAACTGTGATTGCTGCCGTTCTTTATTAGCTGCTACTAAATAGGGCTTATCTCCAGTACGCTGTTTTGTAAATAATTTTTTCTCATATTTAAATGCAGCTCTGTTTAGTACTTCATTACTTAAATCAAGTATTTGCTCAGTGCTTCTATAGTTTTCTTCTACTTTAAATAGTTTACAGTCTTCAAAGCTGTCTGGAAAAAAGAATATATTATCATGTTCAGCTCCTCGGAATGAGTAAATTGACTGAGCATCATCACCAACAGCCATTATATTATTTTCTTTTCCACCTAAATTTAATATAATCTCATGTTGAATTCTATTGGTGTCTTGGTATTCATCGACTAATAAATAACTGTATGAAAGATTTATTTTTTTTCTGACCTTTTCATTCCCTTTTAGCAATTCCAAAAGATATATTAGCAAATCGTCATAATCCATAATATCAGCATTTCTCTTATATTTACTATAATCTACCAGAATAGTATTCAACTTATCTTCATAATCAGTAAATTTTGGATAGTAGTCGTTTAATACCTCTCCTACAGTGATACTTTTGTTTGATGATAATGAGTGAATCTTTTGTATCGTATTCTTCTTAGGAAATCTTTTTCTTAGTTTTGGTGGTAAATATTTACCTCTAATCAAATCAATTGTATCAGCAGCATCTTGTTGATCTATTACACTAAATTCTTGATTAAATCCTATTTCTTTGTAATACTGTTTTAGTATTTTAAGTGCAAAAGAATGAAAAGTTCCAGTAGTTATCATACCAGCTCTTGTGTCTAATAGTTTGGTGGTTCTTTCCAGCATTTCTTTCGATGCTTTCCTTGTAAAGGTTAATAACAATATTGAACGTGGATTAATACCATCTTCAATCAATCTAGATACTCTATATGTCAAAGTTCTAGTTTTACCAGTACCAGCACCAGCCAAAACAAGAGCAGGGCCCTTATCATGCATAACAGCTTTATATTGTTCAGAGTTTAACTCTGACTTATAATCTATAGTATAATCTTTTTTTGAAGATGTAGAACTCTTTTT
>JBDQHL010000062.1:0-7971 GCA_040264895.1 Bacteroidota bacterium | reverse complement strand
GTTAATTGAATATGGTGTTAGTGGCTTTTGCGTATTCGGAGGAGAAGTAAATCAAGTAAAGAATATGATTTCTTCTTTGAAAGCAATTGCCGAGCAACCATTAATATTTTTATCAGATTTGGAGTTTGGTTTACCAATGAGGTTTCTGGGTGGAACTGGTTTTCCTCACGCTATGGCTCTTGGTAGAACTGAAGACCCCACCAAGTCTGGTATTGCAGCCAAATTTATTGCGAAAGAAGCCAAACTACTAGGAATAGATTGGAACTTAGCTCCTGTCTGCGATATAAATTCAAACCCAAAAAATCCAATCATTAACATCAGGGCTTTTGGTGAAGATGATAAAACAGTTTCTGAACATTCTGTTTATTATACAAAAGCTACTCAAAATGAGGGTGTTATAGCTTGTGCTAAACATTTTCCTGGGCACGGTGATACTGATGTTGATTCACATTTGAAACTACCAGTATTAAATAAAACGGGAAATGAATTTAGAACGGAACTAAAACCATTCATCAATAATATTAAAAATGGCGTTAAGTCAGTAATGATTGGACATTTGTGGGTAAAAGAACTAGATAGTGAGAAAATACCAGCTACACTATCATACAATGTAATAACTGAACTCTTAAAAAATGAACTTCAATTTAAAGGTCTTATCATTAGTGATGCGTTAGACATGAAATCTATCACTAATAGCTTTTCATCTGTTGATTCAACTCTTAAATTCTTTGAAGCAGGTGGAGATATTGCTTTGATTCCAGAGAATCCATTTGATGCTATAGAAGGAGTTGCAGAAAAATTAAATAATAGCCCAGAATTAAAAGAACATTTAAATCTTGCATACAGAAAGCTTAAAAGTGAAATAAACTTTGTAGGTGCATTGAACCCACCAAATATAGATGAAGAGTTTAAAGATCACTTTATGGAGCATGAAAAAATTGCTCTAGAATTGGCAAGAGATACTATTGAACTTAAACTGGAAAATAACGTTATACCGATTCAAGAAGGAATACAGTATGCAGGGTTTGGATTTCTTCAGAAGGATGATGATTTTGGACCTGCAAGTATGTTCTTTAATTTTATGCAACAAGCATTGGAAAATGATTGTGATTTTGCATACATCAATGAGAAAATAGAAGAAGATGATTTAGAACAACTAAAACTTGGTGTAGATGATGCTGATATAATACTATTTGCTGTTTTCCATCGAAGTAGATCTCATGTCGGAGATATAGGCCAAGCTGAAAAAATTAGTTCAATAATGAAGAAAATAGCAATGGGTAAACCAGTTATTACAGTCTATTTCGGAAACCCTTATTTGTCGGACGAGATAAGATCAGATGTTTCGGTTTTAGCCTATTCTAACTCACTTGCATCATTAGCGGCTACTACTATGATACTTAGTGGTAGAACTAACTATGGTACAGAAGAGACAAACTAAATTATAACATAGTATGAGTAAAAAAATATTAGTAACAGGTTCAGCAGGGTTTATTGGGAGTAATTTTATTAGAATTATTCTTGATAAAACTGACTACGAAATTGTGAGTTTCGATGCTCTTACTTATGCCGGCAATTTGGAAAATTTAGCCCCTTATACTAGTAACGATAGACATTTATTCGTTAAAGGTAATATTGAAAGTAAATCTGATTTGAAGAAGCTATTTTCAAATCATAATTTTTATGGCGTCATAAATTTTGCTGCAGAATCTCATGTTGATAGATCAATCATGGATTCTACTCCGTTTGTAAGTACTAATGTAATGGGTACAGTAAACTTACTTGACTTCTCAAAAAAATATAAGGTTGAAAAATATCTCCAAGTATCTACCGATGAGGTATATGGTTCTCTCGGAGAGGAAGGAAAGTTCACAGAAAATACAAATTTAAAGCCAAATTCCCCTTATTCAGCATCCAAAACCGCTGCCGACAATTTTGTTAGATCATACAATAAAACATTTGATTTTCCAACGCTTATCACCCGCTGTTCTAATAATTATGGACCAAATCAATTCCCTGAAAAATTAATATCCCTTATGATCATGAATGCATTGAATGATAAGGATTTACCAATTTATGGAAATGGTATGAATGTAAGGGACTGGATATATGTAGATGATCATTGCGAAGCTATATTGGAAGTATTTGAAAAGGGCACAATCGGGGAAGTTTATAATATTGGTGCAGAAAATGAGATGCCTAATATTGAAATAGTGAGGACAATCCTCAAAAAATTGAACAAGCCAGAATCTTTAATCAAATTCGTTACTGACAGACCAGGCCACGATTTGCGTTATGCTATGGACAACACTAAGATTAATAATGAAATTGGTTGGATTCCCAAATATGATTTTAACACTGGTTTGGATAAAACAATTGATTGGTATTTGAATAATATGACTTGGGTTGAAAATATAGTGAGTGGCGATTACAAAAATTATTATAAAGAAAACTATTCTAATAGATGAAAAAAGTTATATCAGTAGTTGGTGCTAGACCGAATTTTATGAAGGTAGCTCCAATTCACAGAGCATTCGAAAATTATAAAAATATTGAGCATTTTATTGTTCATACTGGTCAACATTATGACAAGAATATGAGTGATGCTTTCTTTCAAGATTTGGAAATGCCTCATCCTAAGCACTTCATGAATATACGTTCTGGATCACATGCAGAGCAAACAGCCAAAGTGATGGTTGAATTCGAGAAAGTTATATTAGAGGAAAAGCCAGACTTAGTGATAGTTGTTGGAGATGTAAATTCAACTGTAGCTTGTAGCCTCACAGCAGTTAAACTTCATATTCCTGTTGTTCATGTAGAGTCTGGACTCCGTAGTGGCGATAGAAAAATGCCTGAAGAGATAAATAGAATAGTAACTGACTCAATTTGTGATTATGCATTTGTGACTGAAAAGAGTGGTAAGGAAAATCTGATTAAGGAAAATTACCCTGAAGATAGGATATTCTTTGTAGGTAATACAATGATTGACTCTCAGTACTTCGCTTTACCAAAACTAAATGAATCAAGCATAATTGAGGACCTTAAGCTTAATAGAAAAACTTACGTTCTATCTACTGTTCATAGACCTTCAAATGTTGACAATAAAGAGCAACTATCAGATTTATTAGACGTATTTGAAAAAATATCGCAAAAAAGAACAGTCGTAATTCCAATGCACCCAAGAACAAAAAACAACTTGGAAAAATTTGATTTGCAAGATAAGCTAGATCAATTGAATAATATTGTTGTTACAGGTCCAATGGGCTATCTGGACTTTTTAAACTTGATGAAAAACTGTGATTTTGTACTTACAGATTCTGGTGGAATCCAGGAAGAGACTACCGCACTTGGTGTTGATTGTATAACTATAAGAACAACAACAGAAAGACCAAGTACTATAGAAGAGGGGACAAATGTACTTGTGTACCCCAATAAAGAGAAAATAGAAGAAGCCGTAGATAAATATTTAAGTGGTGAAAGAAAAGAAGGCAGTGTACCTTATCTATGGGATGGAAAAGCTGCTGAAAGAATTACTGAAAAAATAAGCAAAATACTTTCGGAGATTGAATGAAATTTAAAATCATAATACTGATGCTAATGTCATCTTGTATTGCATTTGCGCAAGTAACTGGTATGAATGATAATAACTTGTTACTCCAAAATGAATTGGAGAACAATAAGGGTATGGATTCTAAGATGATAGAGTCAGAACAAATGCCTGTTTCTAATATAGTGAATCCTGATATTTACTATTTAGGTCCAGGAGATGTTCTTCTTGTCAAAGCAATACCTATGGTAACTACAGCTATTCCTGTAGTTGTCTCTCCTGATAACAAAATGTTTTTACCCCGTTCAGGTGGATTAATTGATGTAAATGGGATAACATTGACAGAAGTAAGAGAATTAATCAAGGAAAGTTTCAGAAAGTATAAAGAAGATGCAATTGTTACAGTATCATTCCAAAGGCCACATTTAAGTTTTGTGGAAGTAGAAGGAAATGTTTTAAACTCAAGTGTATTCAATTTGCCTTCAACATTCAAAGTATCTGATGCAATTCAACTTGCCAACAAAAGAACTCCTGTATCTCAAAAAGGTAACTCTAGTGAAGATGATTATATTCAAGAAAGATTGAGAGTCAAAAGAAATTTCTCAAACTCTCAAGATCATGGTGAAGTTATTGACTATTGGAAAAGAAATATTCTTGTGATTCATGAAGATGGGACAAGTGATAATGTTGATTTACTTAAATCAAAGACGAAAGGTAAGACTGCTCTAAATCCATACATTAGACAAGGTGATAGAATTATTGTTCCATTCAATAAATCTGATTATTTTACCATTTCTGTTAAAGGTGAAGTGCAGAGACCAATAACACTACCCTTTAAAAGGGGGGATAAATTATCTGAATTGGTTAACTATGGACTAGGGCTAAATGATAATGCAGATGAAGATAATATTTACTATTTCGATGGTGAAGTAAAACAAAAACTAGAGTCAGATGGCAACAAAATAATTGTTCCCAATGACTTAGATTTAAAGCCTGGTTCTGTAGTAGTTGTTGGAAGTAAATACGATAAGAATCAGCCAGAAGATGGTGTAGTAACTATCAAAGGGTTTGTTCAAAATCCTGGAGCATATCCAATTATCAATAGTAAAACTTCATTATCTGAAATTATTGATATGGCGGGTGGTTTAACAGATGAGGCTTATCTACCATTAGCAAAGTTATATAGAAACACCAATGAATTTGATGAATTAAGCCAATCTAGAACAGAAGCATTTAAAATGTTCAGAAAGAGTAATTTATCAATGGAAGATACAATTCGTTACACACTTGATATGAGATCAATAGAACCAATAGTATCTGTAGATTTTACTAAAGCCCTTGCTAATAAAAAATATGATGTAACACTTGAAAATGGTGATGAAATAGTAATACCTACTTCTCCCAATAGAGTTTATGTTTTTGGAAGAGTTGAAAACCCTGGTTTTGTAGAATTTGAAAAGGGTAAAGATGTAACTTATTATATTAATAAGACAGGTGGGTATACTGAAGTAGCAGACTATGGTAGGACAGCTGTCATAAGAAAAAATACAACTGCTTGGGTTGGTAATGAAGAAGCGATAGTTTTTGATGGTGATTATATTTATGTGCCTGGAGAAGAAGATTTATCTACTTCTACTGAACAAGCCAAATATTCTACTTATGCTGCTATAGCTGGTACGATTGCAACTTTAGGGTTCTTAATATTACAAGTAATAGATTTTGTTAACAGAGATTGATAAAATTCAAGCAAATATATATTTTAATTTTCTTATCCTGCGGCATTATTTATTCGCAGGTAGAAAATATACCTATGACTTCTCCAGTTTATGATTTTTTGCTACGAGCAGAAACCAAAGGGTATTTAGAACATAGTTCATTGTCAGATTTACCACTACAGAGGAAAGAAATAACAAAAATATTGAATAAAATTTATACAGATAGTTCTGCATCTCAACGGGACAAAAGTATTGCGGAGTTTTATCTAAGAGAATTTAATATTTTAAAAGAAGAAAATACTGTTGTTTTTGAAAATAAACAATACGATGATAATATATTTTTTGATGACATTTTCAGTAACAAAGATAAGTATTTCTATAAATATAGTGATAGCAGTTCTAACCTTGAATTAAAACCACTTGTTAAAGCAGAATTATTTAGTACAAGTTCAGATTCCTATGATGAGAAGAGCAGCTTTGTTTTGCAAGGTGGGTTAAGATTATCAGGTACATTGTCTAATTCATTTGGATATTTTTTGCAAGCTACTAATGGGTCGCTCCTTTCAGGTAGTAGACAGCTTGTTGTTGATAGAGAAAGTAGCTATGGCAATAATGTAAAATTTGCCTTCCTTGAAAATGATTTAGACTTTACACTTTCTCATGTGACCTATCAAAATGATTGGTTCTATGCATCAATTGGTCGGGAAATCCGAAATTTAGGTTCCGGAATTATTCAAAATGTATTCATTTCTAATGCTTCGCAGCCATTTGAAGCCTTAACACTAGGAGCCGAATTTGAAACATTTGAATATAAATTCACTCATGGGTCTTTGTTAGCGACCCCAGAGGATAGTAATCTTACTCAAGGATTCAATACAACTATACACGACAAATTTCTAGTAATGCATAGATTTGCATTCAGACCTAGCTGGGGAGAAATTGCTCTTTGGGAAAGTGTGATTTATTCTAATAGATCTATTGATTTAGCATATATAAACCCACTCTCTTTCTTGAAATCAGTAGAACATGCCTTAAGGGATAGAGACAATTCGATGATGGGGCTCGATTTTACAATCAGACCAATGGATGACTTTCAACTTAAAGGTAGTTTCTTATTGGATGACATTATTATTGATGAAATAGGTAATGGGTTTTGGAGTAATAAGACCGCTTGGAATATAGCCGGGATTTATTCTTTCAATGAACCAATTGATATAGGAGTCGAATACACCAGAGTGGAGCCTTATACTTATAGTCATTTCAATCAAGCCAATTCATACACCACTGATAATGGATTACTTGGGTCTATAATTGAGCCAAATTCAGATTATATATCAGTAATGGCTAATTATTGGATTGCAGATAAATATCCACTAACATTAAGATATATCAGAAGGAGGCACGGAAGAAATGTATTTAAGGATGGTGAATTAGTTCAAAATGTTGGTGGTAATGCTCAACAAACTAGAAGGCCTGAAGACAGTGAAATTGTGGAATTTTTAGATGGTGATTTACTAAATACAGATATTCTCCAAGCTTCATTTGGTTATGAGATATTTAGAAACTTCAATGCCAAATTTTTATATTCATATGAATCAAATGATGTTAGAAATCATTTCTATAGAATTATCTTCACTTTGGAGGATTTCTAAAGTGTCCCCAAATGACAAAGCATTACTTATACTACTTTTTTTTTTCTTATATCCATTGGTTATTTACCCTCTGATTCTATTAGTTCTCCCAAAAAAGAAACATGGTTCAAGGAATAAGAAAATTAATAAAGTCAGTGTGTTGATTGCAGCTTATAATGAAGAAGAACATATAGTTGATTGTATTAACTCAGTTTTAGAGTCTAGAAAAGGGGATTTAGAAATAGAAATACTAATAGGTTCCGACGGTTCGGATGATAAAACTGTTATAAAAGCAAATAAAATTGAGAGTGATTTAGTAAAAGTATTTGATTTTGATAGAGGTGGTAAAAATGCAACAATTAATAAGTTAGTCGAAAAAGCAAATTATGACACTTTACTGTTTTTAGATGCTGATTTTAGATTGAAAAAGGAAAGTATCATTAATATTGTTGATGAATTCTCGAACTTAGATGTTGGGGTAATAATACTTCCGATTGAAATGATAGCAAATGAAGAGCAATCTAACGAAGGTGAATCAATCTATCAAAAATATGAATCATTTATTCGTAAGAAAGAGAGCCAAATAAGTTCATGTGTTAATACCTTAGGCGGGTATATAATAGAGAAAGAGACTTTCGAATTAATAGGGTCTAATAAATACTGTGATGATTTGAATTCTATTTTGACATCAATACGAAAAAGAAAAAGAGTTTATTTTAGCCAGGATAATACAATATTAGAAGTACGTGAATCAAATTTCTTCGAGGACTTCAAAAGAAGAAAGCGACTAGTAGGTGGAGGGTTATCAACTATATTTGCCTTCAAAGATTTGTTGTCTTTTCAATTTGGTTGGAATTCTTTCTTCCTTTGGTCACATAAAGTACTCAGGTGGTTTTCCTCAATTTTCTTACTATTAACTTTCATTTTATCTTTAACTATGTTAAATTCATTGTTTGGATTGATAACGGCTTACATAATAGCACTATTAATAGTTTTAAGTTTTGTAGGATTAGTATTGGAAAAAAACGAAATGAAAAATCCATTGAAAATCCCATTGTTTTTTATTTCAATGAATATT
>JBDQHL010000061.1:0-8264 GCA_040264895.1 Bacteroidota bacterium | reverse complement strand
TCATTATAGAGACAAAGAAATAGAAGAAATACATCCTTCTATAAAAAATGATAGCGAAAAAGAGGAAGGGCAAAGCCCATTTGATGTTTTAAAAAAATTGAATAATAATTAATACTTAAAGGTTAAAAAATGGCACATCCGAAGAGAAAAATTTCGAAATCTAGAAGAGATAAGAGAAGAACTCACTACAAGTTAGATGAACCTACTATTGGAACATGTAAACAAACTGGTGAAGTTAAAAAATCTCACAGAGCAACTACTGTAAAAGAAGATGGTAGAACTGTATATTATTACAACGGAAGAAAGTTTGACTAATATTCCGAAAGCTTAAATCATGTCAGGAGCAAAACAAAATATCAATATCGCAATAGATGTTATGGGTAGTGAGTTTGCTCCCGACAGTGAGCTTAATGGGATAGTTGAATTCTATGAACAAAATAATGAAAAGAATCTCCATTTCATCCTCCTAGGGGATGAAAAAATAATCAAACCAAAAGTTTCTAAACTTTCAAAATTTCAAAATATTAGTTTTGAAATAATACATACCTCTCAAATAATATCAATGAAAGACGAAGCAACTGTTGCTTTGAAAACCAAAACAGACTCCTCAATAGCAATAGGTATGAAGCTAGTAAAGGAAAGAAAAGCCGATGCTTTTGTTTCTGCTGGTAATACTGGAGCAATGCTTTCTACAGCTACACTAAGATTAGGTAGAATAAATGGAGTAAGTAGACCTACGATAGGATCTTTTTTTCCAACTCTAAATGAGAACCCAACATTAGTACTTGATGTAGGTGCTAACTCTGAAGTTAAACCACAATTCTTATATGAATTTGCTGTAATGGGTGAAATTTATCTTTCAGAAATGTATGGCTTAGAAAACCCTAGAATAGGTTTATTAAATATTGGTGAAGAGCCAAAGAAAGGAACTGAAATAGTTCAACAAGCTCATAAGTTAATTCAAGATTCTGATTTGAATTTTATTGGTAATATTGAAGGTAGAGATATTTTCCCTGGTGTTGCTGACATTGTTGTTTGTGATGGTTTTGTTGGAAATATAGTTCTCAAATTTGCAGAAAGTTTTATTGGTTTTTTCAAGCAAACATTAAAAAATTATGCTGATGAGAGTATAGTAAAAAAAATCAAAGTTGGAATGATGGCATCTACTATAAAAGATGTATTCAAAGGGTTTGATTATCAAGACCATGGGGGAGTTCCTCTCTTAGGTGTTGATGGTGTAGTAATTATAGGTCATGGTAAATCTTCATCTAAAGCAATAAAGAATATGCTTAATACTGCGTTGATAACTTATACCAAAGAAATCAATAAGAAAATTGAAAAATCTTTACAATCTTCTTAAATTCCATTCTAAACATTATTAAAACTGAGAATAAAACATGCCAGCAACAATTACTTCGATTGCTCATTATTTACCTGATGATATTCTAACAAATCAACATTTTGAATCTTATTTGGATACAACTGATGAATGGATTCAAACAAGAACAGGTATAAAAGAAAGAAGAATAATAAAAAATGGCGCTACATCTGATATGATAGTTCCAGCAGCAATTGAATGTTTAGAAAAAGCAAATGTAGATAAAGATGAAATTGATTGTGTAATAGTAGCTACTGTTACACCTGATCATATGTACCCGTCTACTGCAGCTGTTGTTCAAGATAAATTAGGTATGAAAAATACCTGGGGTTTTGATTTGTCAGCGGCTTGTTCGGGTTTCTTATTTGCATTACAAACAGCAACTAGTTTGGTTGAATCCGGTGCTGCTAACAAAGTATTATTATGTGGTGCAGATAAGATGTCTTCCATATTAGATAAAGATGATAGAAACACTGTTATTTTGTTTGGTGATGGTGCAGGTGTATGCTTGATAGAAAAATCGGATGACGATTCTATGGGAGTTATGGACTCTATTTTACGAATTGATGGTGTTGGAGGTCCATTCCTAAATCAAAAAGCTGGTGGTAGTGCATTTCCAGCTACTGAAGAAAGTGTTAAGAACAAAGAACATACCGTATTTCAAGACGGAAGAACGGTTTTTAAATATGCTGTTAAAGGAATGGCTGATGTATCTAAAGAGATTATGGATAAGAATAAATTAACATCTGATGATATCTCTTACCTAGTTCCACATCAAGCAAATCTCAGAATAATAAGTGCCACTGCAGATAGGATGGGTGTTGGTATGGATAAAGTAATGGTTAACATTGACAAATATGGTAATACTACCGCTGCAACTATCCCAATATGTCTTTCGGAATGGTTAGATGCAGGAAAAATTAGAAATGGAGATAACTTGATTTTATCAAGTTTTGGAGCTGGCTTTACTTGGGGTGCAATTTATTTAAAATGGAATATGAATAAATGAAAAATGTAGCTTTATTTTCTGGACAAGGTTCGCAATATGTAGGTATGCTTTCAGATTATTACGATCAAAATGATATTGCTAAAAAATATATTGATGACTCTAATGATATATTGGGTTATTCTTTAAGTGATATCTGTTTTGATGGTCCAGCTGAAAAATTGAAAGAAACAAGATACACTCAACCTGCTATTTTTTTACATAGTGCTATAGTGTTTGACCTGATTAAAGAAAATTATGATTTTAGTGCGACAGCTGGTCATTCTGTTGGAGAATATGCAGCAATGTATGCAAGTGGTGTTATATCTTTCAAAGATGCACTTAAACTTGTTTCACTTAGAGGTGAACTAATGTTTAGTGCAGGTGAAGATAGACCAGGAACTATGTTTGCTGTTATTGGTATGGATGACGAGAAGGTCATAGAACTTTGTTCAGATTTGAATGATGATGAGAATGTAGTCGTACCAGCTAACTTTAATAGTCCTGGACAGATTGTTATTTCTGGAAGTAGAGATTATTTAAGAGAAAATTCTAAAGTATTTAAAGAAAATGGTGCAAGAATGGTAATGGAACTGCCAGTGAGTGGTGCTTTTCATTCACCTCTATTAGATTCAGCTAAAAATGAATTAGGTAATGCTATTGACAATATTGAATTCAAGAAAGCAATAATACCTATTTATAATAACATAGATGCAAAAAAAGAATCAAATCCTAAACAGTTGAAGCAAAAGTTAATAGACCAATTGACATCACCAGTACTTTGGACACAGACATTAAATAAACTAAATGAAGATGGTTATGCTAAGTTTGTTGAATTAGGTCCAGGGAAGGTATTACAAGGTTTGGTAAAGAGAACTTTAAAGGGTGTTGAAATTGATGGATTTGATAAATATGAAGATGTTCAAAATATTTAACATTTAATTAAATAATTGTTAAATTGTAACCTTTGCAATGGTAAAAATGAAATGAATAATCAATTGACCAATAAAGTAGCTATAGTAACAGGTGGAGCAAAAGGTATAGGATTAGATATATCTAAAAATCTTGCAAAGTCAGGAGCTAAAGTTTATGCTTTAGGTAGATCAGAAAATATTGATTTAGAAGGTAATGTCACTTACAAACAATGTGATGTTTCTAATCTAGAATCGGTACAAGAAGTCTTTAAATCAATTCAGAAAGAGGCTGGTTCAATTGATATATTAGTTAATAATGCTGGAATAACAAAAGATAGTCTATTACTCAGAATGTCTGAACAAGATTTTGATGATGTTATTAAAATAAATTTGAAAGGTGTATTCAATACTTGTAAAGCTGTAAGTAGATATATGGTTTCGCAAAAGCAAGGTAGAATAATAAACATCGGTTCTATTGTTGGTACAACAGGCAATGCAGGTCAATCTAATTATGCAGCTTCTAAAGCTGGATTAATTGGTTTTACTAAATCATTAGCAAAAGAATTAGCAGCAAGGAATATACTAGTTAACTTGATTGCTCCTGGATATATCCAAACGGATATGACTGGTAAGTTAACAGAAGAACAAATTGATTCATTTAAAAAAAATATACCACTAAAACGTGCAGGTTTACCAGACGATGTTTCAGATGTAGTAAAATTCTTTGCTTCAGAAGACTCTCGTTATATTACAGGTCAAATACTACATGTTGATGGTGGTTTAGCAATTTAGAAATAAATTTTTTATAATAATTATTTAAGAGGAATATCATGTCTGATATTAATGGAAAAGTAACAGAAATAGTAGTTGAAAAACTAGGTGTTGAAGAATCACAAGTAACTCCTGAAGCATCTTTCACGAAAGATTTGGGTGCAGATTCTCTAGATACAGTTGAATTAATCATGGAATTTGAAAAAGAATTTGACATTACTATTGATGATAGTGACGCGGAAAAAATCTTAACAGTAGGTGATGTTATCACGTATTTAGAAGGTCAAGCTAAATAAATAAAACTAAAAGTATAAAATGGCAAAATATGACTATCCTAAGATTGTAATCACTGGTATGGGGGCTGTAACTCCAATTGGTAACAATCTTGATGAATACTGGAGTGCTTTACTTGCTGGTAAAAGCGGTTCTGCTCCAATAACTAAATTTGATGCATCTGAATTTAAGACAAGATTTGCATGTGAAGTAAAGGATTATGATCCTACATTACACATGACTAAAAAAGAAGTTCAGAGAATGGACGTTTTTACTCAGTTTGCTTTATCCTCTTCAGTTATGGCAGTTGAAGATTCTGGTATTGATTTTGAAAAAACAGATAAAAATAGAGTTGGAGTCATAATAGGTTCTGGTATTGGTGGTATGTGGACATACCACAACCAACAAGAAAATCTATATAAAAGAGATGGTAAACCAGATAGAATTTCTCCATTTTTTATTCCTATGTTAATCTCAGATATTGCTGCTGGTCAAGTTGCAATAAGATGGGGACTGAAAGGCCCTAATTACGCTACTGTGTCTGCTTGTGCTACTTCATCACATTCATTAGCTGATGCATTGATGATTATGCAAAGAGGTGATGCTGATGTAATGGTAACAGGTGGAGCTGAAGCTGTTGTTTGCCCAATGGGTGTTGGTGGATTTAATGCCATGAAAGCACTTTCTGAGAATAATGAAAACTATGCAACAGCTTCTAGACCTTTTGATGCTGACAGAGATGGTTTTGTTATTGGTGAAGGAAGTGGTGTTTTGGTATTAGAAACTGAGGAACATGCCAAGAATAGAGGTGCCAAAATTTATGCTGAATTAGCAGGTATTGGTTTAACTGACGATGCATATCATATTACTCAACCAGCTCCGGGTGGAGAGGGAGCAGTTAGGTCTATGAACTTAGCTATGAATGATGCTGGTATAACAATCAATGATGTTGACTATATCAATGCTCACGGTACATCTACTCCATTCAACGACAGAAACGAATCTAATGCAATAGAAACGGTTTTTGGAGATAGGTCTAAAGAATTACTAGTTAGCTCAACTAAGTCAATGACAGGTCATCTATTAGGTGCTGCTGGTGCTATAGAAGCTATAGCTAGTGTTAAAGCTATTGCAGAAGGCATTGTGCCTCCCACAATAAATTACAATACTCCTGATCCAGAATGTGGTGATTTAAACTATGTACCAAATTCTCCTATCAAAAGAGGAGTTAGAGCTGCATTGAGTAACACTTTTGGTTTTGGTGGTCATAACGCTACTTTATGTTTCAAAGCTTATGATGAGTAATAGTTGATGAGAAAAAAGCTAAATAAATTAATTAGTTCAATTTTCTCTGATGATAATAAATTAAAGAAATCCAACTTTGAGAAGTATTTCATCGAAGTTGGATTTTTCTCGTCTGAACAAAAGGTAAAATTTGAGAAAAATATTGGAATATCAATATCTAATTTTGCTTTCTTTGAACAAGCTCTTACACATAGATCATATTTGCAAGTTGCTGAGACAAAAATATATTCTAACGAAAGGTTAGAGTTTTTTGGCGATTCTATACTAGGAATGATAGTTGCCGAACACTTATTTTTAGAGTACGACGTTTTAGAAGGTGATTTAACAAAAATGCGTTCTGCTATTGTAAATAAAAAATCATTAGCATATTGCGCAAAAGAACTTAGTTTGGATAAATATATATTACTAAGCTTTGGTGCAAAAAAAGCAATGGAGAATGGTAGTAATTCAATTCTTGCTGATACAGTAGAAGCAATTATTGGAGCAATTTATTTAGATAGTGGAATAGAGAATGCAAGGCACTTTATAACAAAAATCTATATACCAATATTAAATGACAGCGAACTATTAGAAGATAAAAACTTTAAAAGCTTGTTACTAGAATACTTACAAAGTATTGGTAAAGAAGCACCTGTGTACGATACATTATCAGAGGAAGGTCCTGACCATGAGAAAAATTTTGTGGTTGGAGTTTATACAAAAGACATTTTAATTGGAAAAGGAAAAGGAAAAAGCAAAAAATCTGCTGAACAAAATGCAGCTAAATTAGCATTAAAAAAAATAAGAGAGTCATAAATGGAAAAATTAATATTTGAAAAATCTTCACAAGGAAGAAAAGGTTATTCTTTACCAGATTTAGAAGTAAACGAAATTAAACCTTCAGACCGAATCCCTTCTGAGTATTTGAGAAAAAATGCTCCTGAGTTACCAGAAGTAAGTGAAATTGAAGTTGCAAGGCATTTTCAACATCTATCACATTTAAATTTTAATATTGAAAAAGGAATGTACCCTCTTGGATCATGTACTATGAAGTACAACCCAAAGGTGAATGAAAGAATTGCTTCATTAGATGGATTTGCAAATTTACATCCTTTCAGCAGAGATGAAAATGCTCAAGGTGCACTTCAACTAATGTATGAACTTGGTGAATGCCTGAAAAAAATTACAGGATTGCCAGGTGTATCATTGCAGCCCGCTGCAGGTTCTCAAGGCGAGTTGACTGGTATATTGACTTTTAAAAGGTATTTTGAAAAAAGAGGTGAAACTCAGAGGACTAAGATATTAATTCCAGATTCTGCTCACGGGACTAATCCTGCATCAGCTGCAATGGCTGGATTCTCTACAGTTAGTGTAAAATCTGGTGATGATGGACGTATTGATATTGAGGATTTACGTGAAAAATGTAATGATGAAGTTGCTGGTTTAATGCTAACGAATCCAAATACTTTAGGGCTGTTTGAAACTGATGTACTTGAAATAGAAAAATTAGTTCACGGTTGTGGTGGATTGATTTATATGGATGGAGCTAATCTAAATGCACTTCTAGCTATTGCTAGACCTGGAGATATGAAGTTTGATTGTGTTCATATAAATTTACACAAAACATTTTCTACACCTCACGGTGGTGGTGGACCAGGAGCAGGACCAATTTGTGTAAGCGATAAGCTAATAGATTATCTACCTGTACCTAATATTGAAAAACATGGTGAAGAATATAAATTAAATTATAATTTCCCAGACTCGGTTGGTAAGGTTCATACTTTTGGTGGTAATTTTGGAGTTCTAGTTAGAGCATATACGTATATGAGAATGTTAGGTGAAAATGGATTGAGAAGAGTAAGTGAAAATGCTGTCATCAATGCAAATTATATTCTAAGCCAAATTAAAGACGCTTATGAAGTTCCTTATCCTGGGCATTGTTTACATGAGTGTATTATTAGTGGAAACTGGCAAAAAAGAGATGGTGTAACAACAAGAGATATTGCAAAGAGATTGCTTGATTTAGGATATCATGCACCTACTATCTACTTCCCACTAGTTGTAAAAGAAGCAATGTTAATTGAACCAACAGAAACAGAAAACTTAGAGAATCTAGATGGTTTTATTGAAGCAATGTTGCAAATAGCAAAAGAAGCAAAAGAGACACCAGATAAAGTTCTGGAAGCTCCTATTACAACTTTATTGAGAAGATTAGACGAAGCTACTGCAAACAGAAACTTAGATATTAAGTGGATTAAAAATGAAGAAGCTGTAACTGCTTAATAGTTTTATTAAGATTACTTTATTAAGCCGGTTATATTATATAATCGGCTTTTTTTTGTTAAAACAAAAAAAGTAAAATGTATATTGATTATGAAACTTGTTACACTAAAAACTTTTGATAATACAATTGATGCTCACCTTTTAAAATCTAGACTTGAGGCAGAGGGTATTGTATGTTTTTTGAAAGATGAATATATTACAAATGCAAACCAACAGTATAGTTATTCTTTTGGTGGTGTCAAAATAATGGTAGGAGAGATTGATTATGAAGATGCTAATTCTATACTATCTTTAATTGAAGGTAATGCATTTATAGATAGTGAGAGTATTGACTTAAGGTGTCCAAATTGCAATTCAACAAAAATAGCAAGTAAAT
>JBDQHL010000060.1:0-8848 GCA_040264895.1 Bacteroidota bacterium | reverse complement strand
CGCAACATCCGCAACATCCGCAACATCCGCAACATCCGCAACATCCGCAACATCCGCAACATTTGCATCAATTAATATAGATGTAGATAAGAAGCAAAATAGAATTGAGATCCAATCTACAGACTCAAAAATACATGATGTGACACTTAATAAAGTTGATGGAGGACTATATGAGACGAATATTTCTAATCCCTCTGATATTTTGACTATCTCTACAAAGAACTTACAACAAGGAATATACTTATTGCAAGCAATGGATTTAAATGGAAATAAGGAAAGTCAGTTCGTCAATGTGAATTAAGCTACGAAATAGCTTAGAGCTTAGCCCAAATATTATTAAATTTGCTGTTAGTATTAATTATTAACAGCATTTTTTTTATGAAAACTGTACTTATTACTGGAGCTGCTGGTTTCCTCGGCTCTCACCTCTGTGACAAATTTATAGGCAAAAACTTCAAAGTAATTGGAGTTGACAATTTGCTAACTGGCAACACAGACAATATAGCTCATCTGGTGGGCAACCCTAATTTTCGGTTTGTTCATCATGACGTAACTGAGTACAATTTCTTCACTGAAGATATAGACTATATACTTCACTTTGCTTCTCCCGCATCACCAATTGATTACTTGAAACTACCTATTCAGACATTGAAGGTTGGCTCACTTGGTACGCACAAAATTCTTGGCTTAGCTAAGGAGAAAGGAGCTAGGTATTTACTAGCAAGTACGAGTGAGGTCTATGGCGACCCATTGGTGCATCCGCAAACAGAGGAATATTGGGGAAATGTGAACCCAATTGGCTCTCGTGGTGTATATGATGAAGCAAAAAGATTCTCAGAAGCAATTACTATGGCTTACCACCAATACCACGGTGTACAAACTAGAATAGTAAGAATTTTCAATACTTATGGCCCTAGAATGCGACTGCATGATGGCAGGGCAATACCAAATTTCATTCGCCAAGCACTCAAAGGCGAGCCAGTTACTGTCTATGGAGATGGTTCTCAAACTCGTTCTGTTTGCTATGTAGATGACTTAGTTGAAGGAATATATCGCCTACTAATGAGTGATGAAGTTTATCCAGTAAATATCGGTAACCCAGATGAACTTTCGATGCTCGATTTAGCAAAAGAGATTATTGAAATTATAGGTTCTGATTCCGAAATAGTATATGAAAATTTACCTCAAGATGACCCAAAAATAAGACAACCTGATATTTCAAAAGCTAAAGAATTATTGGATTGGACTCCAAAAGTTGATAGAAGAGATGGGTTAGAGAAGACAATAGCAGACTTCAAAAAGAGAATAGATTAAGGTTAAATTACAAGATTTTTATATATTGAATAATAAGAATATAACATATAAGAGATAGTTGCAATGAAAAAATTAGTATTACTTTTATTAGTAGCATTTAGTATATCACTTCTGGCACAAACTGAAGGGTTTATCCAAACAGCATACAATGCTATCAAATCAAAGAATTATGACAAAGCCCTAACTTGTTATAATAAAGCTATAGAAAAAGCAGATGATTATGCGCCTACGTATTATGGTCGTGGATTAGCTTATTTTTACAGTGGTAATTATGATGAAGCTGTAGAGGATTTCAATAAAGCAATACAGCTGGATAGCTATTACTTTGAAGCTTATTATGGTAAAGGACTTTCAGAAGTTGAAAGAGGGAATTTGCAGACTGCGATTAAAGATTTTACAAAAACTCTATCAATATCCAATGAGTACCCAGAAGCATATTACGCTAGAGGAAATGCTTATTATTTCTTAGAAGACTGGGATAAAGCACTAATGGATTATACAAGAGCTATAGAACTGCAACCAAGCTATGCTATGCCTTACTACGCACGTGGTGCAGTACAAAAATTAAACAAGAGAGATGGTCCTGCTCTTCAAGACTTCGAAAAGTTTTTGGAGCTAAATGGTGAAAAAGGACCTCTTGCAGATGAGATAAAAAGACTTATTAATGAAATAAATAATCCAATTGAAGAATGATTAAAAGATTCTGTTTAATTGCATTTGTATCAATAATTGCAATAAATATAGGTTCTTCTCAAAGTTATTTAACAGGAAACTTTGTTACTGAGGGGCAATACTACTTACAAGATACATCCATAGGAGCTGTTGAATTCCCGAAACAGGTTGCTGTTCAAGGATATTTGAACGCTAGGTATCATATTGATGATTTTGAATTTGGGCTACGTTACGAAGCTTACAGACCACCTCTGTTAGGAATTGACACAAGGTTTGAAGATAGTGGATTTCCATTCCTATATGGTAGCTACCGTTCTGATTTTGTAGATGTTACTGCTGGTAATTTCTATGAGCAGTTTGGGTCGGGACTAATTCTAAGAAATTATGAAGAAAAAGCATTAGGTATCGATAACTCACTGAATGGAGTTAGAGTTAATTTAAGACCTGACGATGGGATAGAACTAACTGGGCTAATGGGAACTATGAGGGAATTCTGGAATCAGAGTGAAGGTATAGTTCGTGGTGCAAAAGCAAAAATATATATAGACGAATACACTGACATATTTGGAGATAATGGTGTCTCCGTAGGTGGTGGGTTCATCAGTAAATACGAAGAAGATAATGAAAATTTCTACAATTTGCCTGAAAGTGTATTTTCATATTACTTACGAGCATCAGTAATGGGTAATAGCTTTAGTTTAGATGCTGAGTATGCAAATAAGATAAATGACCCATCTGCAATCAATAACTTTTCATTCAATACTGGGGAAGGTTTGCTCTTAAGTGGTTCATATTTTACAGATGGTTTAGGTATTTCATTAGATTTTCACAGATCTGATAATATGGATTTTAGAGCTGAAAGAGCAGCTACTGGAAATATATTAATGATGAATTTTATTCCACCTTTAACTAAACAACATACTTATAGACTAACATCACTTTATCCATATGCAACCCAATTAGTTGGGGAGATCGGTTTTCAAACGGATATAACTTATAAGTTTGAATCGGGTAGCTTCTTAGGTGGGGAATATGGAACTTTGATAAATGTGAATTACAGTAGAGTGCACAATATTGACTCAACTGCAACTGGTGAATTAACTTATGATTCAGATTTCTTCGCTTTTGGAGACAGGCTGTTTTTCGAAGATTTTAATGTTGAAATTTCGAAAAGATGGTCAGAAGATTTTAAAACTAAAGCAAGTTATTTATCACAAACTTATGATAAAGATGTATCAGAAAATGGATGGGCACCTGTAACAGGTAAAGTATTTTCTGATATTGCAATTTTAGACTTTACATATAGACTTTCAGATAAATACGCCTTAAAAATGGATTTAGAACATATATGGGCAAGACAAGAATTGAAACCATTAGAAAATGATTTTGTTAATGGTAATTGGATAATGGCTCTATTTGAATTAACAATAAGCCCTAATTATTTCATATCTATATCAGATGAATTCAATTATGGAAACGAGTACGAGAAAAATCAAGTACACTATTATAGTGGCTCTTTCGCCTATGTTACAGGAGGTACTCGTATGCAACTCACCTATGGAAGACAGAGAGCAGGTATAATTTGTGTTGGAGGGGTTTGTCGATTTGTTCCTGCATCAAATGGACTTTATTTTAGTTTAGGTACTACATTTTAGGTGTTATTATGAAAAAAACAGTATTATTTTTAATTGTTCTATTTATGGCTGTTAGCTGCGACGTTGTTGATGGACCATACAAACAAGAACTAACAACAGCTGGTGAATTCAATAAGAATGTAGTTCTGTTCGATTTTACTGCTATTAATTGTGTTTTTTGCCCTACTGCTAATCGTGTCGCTGAATCCCTTTCAGATTTATATGGTCACGATAATGTAATCGTTATTGGTGCTCATGCTAGCACTCTTGCTGTCCCAAATAAAGACAAAAATCAAGTTGACTTTAGAACTGAAACAAGCAATGAACTATATGACAAATTTGCAAAAGGTGAAGGATTGCCACTTGGAATGGTAAATCAGAGGGATATTGATGGTAGAAAAATTACCAACTTTGGTAATTGGGACGGAATGGTAATTGAAGAATCATACTTAGAACCTGAAATGGATTTGACTATGGAGTTGACTCATGAAGAAGGGACACAAGAAGTTGAAATTAGTATAACAGCTGATTACTTCACTAGTAGTAATCCTGATGACAATATTTGCATCTATGTAACAGAAGATAGTCTTATCTCAGATCAAAAAGATAACGGAGTCATCATAGAAAATTATGTACATGACCATGTTCTTCGTACTTCTGTGACCGGTACTTTTGGCACTCAGTTCACTGGGACCACAATCACTTCTGGTAATTCACATAGTAAATCTTTCAACTTTACAATTCCAGAGGAATACAGAGCAAACAAATTAAGATTTGTTGCTTTTATTCAGAATAAAAACACAAATTATGTAAAGCAAGTAACGGCTGAATATTTATATGAGAAGTCGGAAAAATGATGATAGTTGGGTTGTAGTTTATACCACTTCAACTGAGTTTGATGCACATTTGATTAAAGGAATGTTGAACAGTAATGATATTGCTGCTCGTGTACTTTCTCAAGTCGATACGACCAGGCAGTTTACTCTTGGAAATCTAGCTATTGTAAAAATATACGTACAAAAACCTGATTATGAAGTAGCTAAGAAATTGATATTATAAAACGAAAATGATAGTGAGGAAATTGATTAGATTATTAAAGAATCTATTCTTTGTTTTAACCCTTCGTATTTAGTAGCTCCTCTTGCAATCTGATGAATTTCTTCATCTTTTATTATAAATACAGTTGGAAATCCTGTAACTCCTAACCTTCTAGACAATTCGAAATCATGATTCATGACTGGGTCAACTTTATCACTTTTAGCTATAGCTAAGAGCTTATTCTTATCAACCCCAAAGGAATTACAACTATATAATAGTTGTTCAGTATTACTTGGTTCAACTCCTTCAAAGAAGATTGCGTTTTGGAGTTCATGTGCAAAAGGAACGGACTTTTTAGTATCAAAACTTTTAAATGCAGTCATTAGCTTAGAACCAGGGATTGAAGTTTGTAAAACTTCTAAGTTATCTAAATTATTAATATAATTCTCCCCAAATTCTACATTCATCCTTGATTCAATAGTTTTGTATGCATCTTTTATATAACTGGACATACTTGACGAAAGTGGCCCTATACGGTCACCTGTAACCATACCACCTGAGATGGTCTCAAAGTCAATTATTTCATTATACTCTTCATATAATCTATTGATTACTGGCGAAAATCCATAACACCAACCACACATAATATCATAAACATAAAGTATGGTTGGTTTTTGTTTATCACTTTCCATTTTGGTACTATTCTTTGTTTGTTCTATTCTATTTATTTTTGAACGAATAACCCAACTTTTCATTTAACTCATCAGGTAATTCAGGTAATTCTGACCTAGGTATCAATAGTGTAGATACATTATGTAGGTCTCTGAATATATGATGCTTGTCTGCAGTTTTCTTTAAGTAACCGTGACCAGATGACCCGCCTGTTCCCATTTTTTTTCCTAACATTCTCAACACCATTTGTGAATGTCTGAATCGCCACATTATGAACGATTCGTCTATCTCTACTATTTTGTCCAATATGCTATATGGCGTTCGCAAAATTGGCTTATCTCTGTATAAATTGATTAGCAATGCAGCTTTGGTTGCCTTGAATGACATTCGAACTTCTCCGTCTTCTATTTGCTTGTCATGTTTTTCTTTGTCTAATGAGTTAGCAATGTATTCTTTCTGCATCTCTAACATTTTTATGCGGTGTTCTTTCTCTTTCTCAGTTATGTATTCAGTTTCTAAGATGTAATTTTTCTCTCTTTCTGTCATATTTTCCACTGCTGTTATATAAGCTGATGAGAATTTGAAGTTTTCTTGTTGTAAGAACGGAGTTCTTTCCAACCATTTTTCCAATACTTCGAATAGTGAGAGTGAGTTTTCTAATTCTTCTAACTCTTTTTGTTGCTCTTCGTTGAAGGGTGATTTGTAATCATAATTACCATAAGTTATTCTTTGCTTTGATGGAAGCCCAAGCATAGCCTCTACTTTTCTGAACTGAAAACTTTGGAATCCCGAAGCAGGGATTAGATAATTCCTAAAGTCAAGGAAATCTAGGGGTGTTAATGTTTCCATTACATTTATCTGGTCTATTAGTAGCTTCTGAATTTCATGTATCCTATTTAGCTTAGCTAAGGCCTCTCCTAATTGATATTCTGGTACTGGGTCTTGTGAGAGTGTATTTGCTACCAATTTCAATTCATGTATTATCTGTTTAAACCATAGTTCATATACCTGGTGAATTATTATAAATAGCATTTCATCATGTGCGGTTTCACCCAGTTCTGAACTTCTTAGGTTTTGAGCACCTAATATTTTATCTAATTCTAAATATTCGTTGTAATGTACTGATGTATATTTTTTACTCATTATTATAAATCCTGATTTTTATGTATTTCAATCTGTATAATTTAATAATATTTTTATAATTAAGTGATAAGCACCTTAAGTCTCATATCAATTAATTATAATATATTATCTATTTTCGTAGCTATATGGATAATGAAAATAAAAATAAAAGAATTGTATTCATTGATCTTATGCGTGCTTATGCCATATTAATGATGGTGCAAGGTCACTTAGTCGATTCATGTTTAGCATCCATATACAGGGATAGCGAGAACACTCTGTACTTTATTTGGAATTTTATGCGAGGAGTTACCGCTCCTGTGTTTTTCTTTTCCTCTGGAATGATATTTACATTTTTATTGATGAAGCAGGAAAAACAGGGGATAGGTCTTAAAAATCCAAGAGTAAAAAAAGGTGTAAGTAGATTCTTAATGCTTATTGGCATTGGGTATTTACTGCATTTTAATTTTTGGTTTATTGTTGATATTATGGATGGTAGCTTGTCACGTACATATTATAATATGATTCGGGTAGATGTGTTACATATAATAGCAGTCGCCATACTGTTCATAGTTGGTACTTACGTACTATCGCGATTGACAAAGATAAAGATGTATTTGCTTTTGTTAATATTAGCTATGTCATCTTTCCTTTTCTACCCAGATATCGTTAGCGCTAACTTCAATTACTTACCAAAGTTTTTAGCAAGTTATATTGATAGAGGACAGAATTTTGGATTCACTATTATTCCCTGGGTAGGTTATTCACTGTTTGGAGGTATATTAGGCATATTTATATATAGTAAACCTAAGTTCATAACTAACAATTTATTTGCAGCTATGTTCCTACTATTAGGAGTGCTGTTCCACTACTCATCATCTTCTATACTAATGGACTTTTATGATTTAACAGGTTGGGACAATCTGAAATCTCTGGCATTTAATAATTTTCAGTTCTTTAGGCTTGGTCATGTCTTTGTAGCAGTAGGTGTATTTATGTTTATAAACAATTCTAAGATTAAGATTCCATCAATTATCCCAAAGATAGGTGCAGAAACGCTTACCATATACGTTGTACATGCTTTTGTTATTTACGGCTCAATATTTCAGTTTGGAATAGCACAAAGCTATGGAAAATCACTAACCCCGTGGGAGTGTTTCGCCATAGCTCTGTTAATTGAAATCTTCTTTTTTATACTAATCTACTTTATCGATGACATTCGAAAATATCTTCGAACTCTGTCATTTAAATTAAAAGTTATAACTAATTCCAAGACCTAAAGTCTGCTTAACCTGTAATCTAGGACCAACACCAACTTGGACATCCTCACCAGCTTGTTCTTCGTAAACTGGAACGTCTATATCGTGGTCATAAATAAAATGAGCAAATATATTAACAGTTATATATTTGTTTACTGTCATGTTTATAGCGCTTTCCCAGTTCACATCTATATTACCTCTGTTTTCTGAAACGGGATTAGTATTGTTGTTAAACAAGTCTAATTTCGTTCTAAAAGTAATATTCTCCATAATAGTTTTTTTGTACTCTATAGTAGCATATGCACCAAATTCAGTACGAAGTATTTCTCCAGGAGTGACACCGTATGCACCAGCTTCTGAAAGAATTTCATCATTAACTATTGTAAGTTTACCAGTAGCTGGTGATAAATAAAATGAGAAGTCTTCATTAGGTCTGTATGTCAAACCGGCAGATAGAATAACATAAGCAGGAGCAAGAAAATTCGATACTTCGACAGAATCATTAGGATAATTGAAACCCTCCACAAACTGCGATTTAAAGTTAAACTTACCAGTGTAGAAAAATTCTTCTGAAGCTCTATAATTGTAATTTGATAAAATATCTATCTTATCTTCATTCTTTCTAACGTCAAACTCATCCGTTCTGATTACACCATAACCTAGGTCTATTACATTTTCCCATATAGTTGTGGAGTCATTATATGTGAATCCATAATTAAAAAAAGCAGTAGCTGCAACAGAACTATTACCACCTTGTACCCAGTTCGTAAATGAAGCTTGGTTTAGTAATAACTGAGCATTGCCTCTGGTTGACCAATAATTAGTAGTATCCTTTTGTGACAATGCAGATGAGACTGAAAATATTACAGCCACTAATAATAAAATTACTTTTTTTATATTATATTTTGTTGTTGTTTAAAAATCAAAGAACAAAAATAACTAATTTATTATGAATATTAGTTATTGATAAATTTTCCAGTACTTAATAATTTACCCTGGTTATATATTCTGAATAAATAAACTTGATTATTGTTTAGTGTATGAGTTTTGATACCAAATTTACTACTTGCCCCTTTTATTTCTTTTTCTAGGAGTACAACACCATTAATATCATTAATAACTATATTAATATTACTT
>JBDQHL010000059.1:0-9183 GCA_040264895.1 Bacteroidota bacterium | reverse complement strand
GCATATTGAAGAAGCTATTGAAGATAATGGTGATATAAAAGATGATGCAACCAAAGAACTTTACAGTATAAGAAAAAAGATTTTATCTACATCTGATAGATTAAGGAATAGATTAGAATCTATAATGAAAAAAACATTTGAAGATGACTTGTTGCAAGAAGATTTTTATACCTTAAGAGAAGAAAGATTTGTTATACCAGTCAAAACTGAATTCAAAAGACAGATACCAGGTATAATCCATGGACTATCAAATACTGGAAATACGGTTTATTTAGAACCTTCAGAAATTATAGAACTTAATAATAGTTTATCAGTTCTAAAAAATGAAGAGAAAAAAGAAATAAATAGAATTTTAACTTCATTAACAAAAGAAGTTGGAAAAGAAGCCAAGCAATTAGAAGTTTCTAATTCTATAATCTATAGACTTGATTTATCACAAGCAAAAGCTAAGTATTCAAAAAAATACGATGGTTTCAAACCAGAGATTACTGATGACAAATCGATTGAACTCAAAGATATATATCATCCTTTGCTAGTAAAGAATAAGGATAAATCCGAGGTCACTCCCCTATCAATTAGTTTTGATGTCAGAAAACAAGGTCATTTAATCTCTGGACCTAATGCAGGTGGTAAAACTGTAGCCTTAAAGAATATAGGATTAAATCTTCTTATGGCTATGTCAGGTATTTATCCTTTAGGTTATTGTAAAACTGGGTTAAGGGATATATATACAAGTATTGGTGATCATCAGTCAATTGAAATGGATTTGAGTACTTTTTCATCGCAAATGAAAAATATTAAAGATGTTCTAGATGTTGCAAAAGAGGATTCACTTTTCTTAGTAGATGAGATTTGTTCTGGTACAGATCCGCAAGAAGGTTCAGCATTGGCTTCAGGTATTTTGGATACAACTTTGAAATATAATTTGAAGTTTGTTGTGACAACTCACCAATCTTCGCTCAAAACTTATGCCCTCAATAAGGAAAATATTGAAAATGCTTCTTTAGAATTTGATGAAGAGAACTTAAAACCAACTTATCAATTTTTACCGGGTGTACCTGGTAATAGTTACGCTTTCAATTTGGCAGAGAGTATAGGGCTTTCACAAAAAATAATTGAAAGATCAAAATCTTATTTGAATGATAAAAGCTCGGAAATTGATAAAGGAATTGCTGAAATAATTCAATACAGAAAAACAGCTGAAAAGCTAAAAATAGAAGCTGAAAAATCAAAAAATAAAGCCAAACAAAAACAAGAAGAGTATGACAAACTTCTCTCCGAGCTAAGAAAGAATAAAGCCAATTACAAAGAAGAAGCAAAGAGAAATGCCAGCTCTATTCTTGACGAAGCCAACAAGTTAATTGAAAATACTATTAGAGAAGTTCAAGAGAACAAGAAGCAAGTTGGTGACATAAAGAAAGAGTTTGATAGAAAGAAAAATGAATTGAAGAAGTCTCTTGTTTCACCCGCTAAGTCTAATAAAGTGGAATCAGACGATGAATACCAAAATGGTGATTCAGTAAGAATAGATGAATATGATACAGTCGGAGAGTTAGTTGAGCTAATAGATAATGGTAAATCTGCTATAGTTGAATTTAATGGCTTGAAGTTTAAGACAAAGGTAAACAAACTTACTAAGATTAAGGGAAAGAGTAATAACAATAAGACAAATACATCTAATAAAGATTACATCAAATTTGATGTAGAAACACGCTTAGATATCCGAGGTGAAAGAGTTAACGATGCAATTGCAAAGGTGGAATCATTTCTAAATGATGCTATTGTAGCAGGAACTCCATTCATTACTATATTGCACGGAAAAGGAACAGGGGCATTACGTTCAGCATTACATGAGTATTTAAATATACAATCGGCAGTTACTAATTTCCGTGACGGCAACCTCTCTGAAGGTGGCTCGGGAGTAACAATAATAGAAATAAAATAAACTTATACTTAAGAGTTAATTATGAAATTAATAACAATAATAATTATGGCTTTAACAACGGGTACAATAGTTAAAAGTTCAGAAATGACTAACTACAAACCACCAAAAACAAAAATAGAAACCGTGTACGACACACTAAACGGTGATATAATCAAAGATGATTACCGCTGGTTAGAAAATAAAGACAATCCGAAAGTAAAGGAATGGTCAAAAAAACAACACGAATCTACTGTCGACTATATCTTAAATAATGGAAAAGATATTCCTGGTTTGAAAAATGAGTTAATGGAATTGAAAGATAGAGATTACCGAAGTGCTCCATTTTTCATTGCCGAGAGAGAGTTTTTCTGGGCTAGAAAAAAAGGTGAGCAACATAACACATTATTCACTATTATTGATGGTGAGGAGATTCGTCTATTCTCCCCTATTGATTTAGATGATTCGGGTAACACCTCATTAGCCGGATTAGATTATACCGAAGACGGCAATATAGCTGCTATTGGTACTCAGTTCAAAGGTGATGAAATTAGGACTTACAGACTAATGAATACCAAGACCGGTGAGTTGTTCGGTGATGACATTACTGGGCTTCGTTCTTTCTCATTTGCTAAAGATGAAGATTACGCCTATATCACAGTTAGAACTAGAGAAATGATTGATAACCAGAAACCTATAGAAGTTTATAAACACAAGATTGGTACTAAAAGAAGCTATGACGTTCTGTTAGACACACCTGATGATTCGAAAGATATTGCCAGCGTTTGGGATTCTGAGCACGGCGGTCTTACTTTTTTTAGCAAAGGTGACTTCTATTCTAATACATTGAGAGTAAGAAAGCAAGACAGCAACAAAGAACCGAAAGTTATATATGAGTCAAAAGAATATGAGTCATACCCAATTGTTAGAAATGGTAAAATCTATTTCAAATCGAATCACAAAGCTCCAAACTTCAAGATATATTTAACTGATATTGATAAACCAGAATTCAAACATTGGAAAGAGTTTTACCCAGAAAAAGAAACTGTTCTACAGAGCTTCGTAATCACTACTGACCACATATTAGTACTTTACAAAAAAGATGTATTAAAAAGAATTGCTGTGTATGACTTTAATGGGAAATATGTAAAAGAATTGGAAGCTCCTGAGTTTGGCGACGTGTCTGGCATCAGCTATAACGAAGATATGAACACTGTTTTTGTAGGTTTAACTACTTTCACCAGTCCAACTAAACTATACAAATTAGACGGAAAGAATTTGGAGTGGAAATTTTACTACCAAGATGAATTACCTGTTGATACTGATAATATAAAGTCTGAATTAGTTTTCTTTACTTCAAAAGATGGTACCAAAGTCCCTCTATTCTTATCATACAGAAAGGACATTGAACTTGATGGCACAAACCCAACTTTGCTCTACGGGTACGGTGGTTTTAATATTTCTATGGGCCCTTCATTCTTGGGTGATAAAGCATCATTCATCAACAGAGGTGGTGTATATGCAGTTGCAGGACTGCGTGGTGGCAGTGAATACGGTGAGAACTGGCACAAAGCTGGAATGTTAGATAAAAAGCAAAATGTATTTGATGATTTTATCTCAGCAGCTGAATATTTGATAGAAGAAAAATTCACAAATTCAGATAAGCTCTGTATTCTTGGTGGAAGTAATGGTGGTTTACTCACTGGTGCTTGTTTGGTACAAAGACCTGAGCTTTTCAAATCGGCTATAGTGGCAGTACCTTTGTTAGATATGTTAAGATACCACAAATTTTTAATCGCTCGATATTGGATTCCCGAATACGGCGACCCAGACAAGAAAGAAGAATACGGTTATATTAAAGAATACTCGCCTTACCATAATATTAAACCTGGTGTTAACTACCCAATTACTTTAGTGAAAGCGGGCGAAAATGACACAAGAGTTGACCCGCTGCATGCTAAGAAATTTGCTGCAGCTCTTCAAAACAAACCTGGTCAGAAAAATGATGTATTCTTATTTGTAGATTTCGATTCGGGTCACGGTAGTGGTCAATCGATAGAAAAGCAAATAGAAAACTCTTATTTGCAATGGAAGTTTATATTTAATTCTTTGGGAATTTAGAATTAGATTCTAATGCACTTAATAACATAGGCATCTTCTTATTTATAGAAGATGCCTTTTTACTTATGTTCCTTATACCAGCAAGGTATGTCCCAGTTGGTTATGCTACCGCTAGTGGTGTATGGGTTCTTTATATCGCTAATCACAATACTCATAATAGCTAATATACAAAAAAAGCACCTTCAAACTAATGAAGATGCTTTTCTGATATTATTATAGTACACCCGAAGAGATTCGAACTCCAAACCTTCTGATCCGTAGTCAGATGCTCTATCCAGTTGAGCTACGGGTGCAATTAAGTATTCTTAATTAACCTTTTTTCAAAGATTTGATATACTTAGAAAGTCTTGATTTTCTTCTTGAAGCATTATTCTTGTGAATAATACCTTTAGCAGAAGCTCTGTCTAATACCTTAACAGCATCAGACAAGTTTTTCATACCATTTTCGTAATCAGTTGATTCTCTAACTGCCTTTACAGCAACTTTTACTTGCTTTTTGTATTCTCTATTGTATAGATTTCTTTTCTTAGATTGTCTATTTCTTTTGACAGCTGATTGATGATTTGCCATAATTTTTTATTTAATTACTTTATTTGTAAAATATTTGACTACAAATATAATGTATTTGCATTATTAATACAAAGATTGACCTTAATATTTGTATTTATTCTTTTTGTAATTATTTTGAGTCTGAAATTAATTACAATTCTACATTTATGCTAAAAGAATTACTAAGACCAGAAATTGAAGACATAATAAAACAAAGAAGGTGGAAAGACCTTCGTATTGGTCTTGAAGGCTGGGAACCCGCAGAAGTTGCAGAACTTCTACTCGAAATAGAAAAAGAGTATAAGGTATTGTTATTTAGGGCTTTACCTAGAGAAGTTTCCACTCAGGTCTTTAGCCACATAGATTCAGATGAGCACGATCAGCTATTAGAAGAGTTGACTGACGGAGAAACAAGGCGCCTATTGGCAGATATGCCCCCTGATGATAGAACTGCACTTTTGGAAGAGTTACCTGCTAAGGTTACCAAATCGCTTCTGAATATGCTTTCTTCTGAAGATTTGAAAGAAGCGAGATATTTGCTTGGATATCCTGAAGAAAGTATCGGTAGACTTATGACTCCTGACTTCGTTGCTGTTCAGCAAGATTTTACAATATCTGATACTTTGGAGCACATAAGAAGGTTTGGTAAAGATAGTGAAACGATATACAGGGTATATGTTACTGACGATAATGGTAGATTAATTGATGACATATTACTTAAGAATATAATACTATCTTCCGAAAATAGAAAAATATCAGATTTGATGGATGATTCTTTTCTTTCATTGTCAGCATTTGATGATAGAGAAGAAGCCGTTAGGATGTTCGAAAAATATGATGTATTGGCACTACCTGTGGTAGATTCTAATGGTCATATAGTAGGAATTGTTACATTCGATGATATATATGATGTATCAGAAGAAGAAGCAACAGAAGATTTCCAGAGAACATCGGGTATTAACCCTTTGGATCAATCTTATTTAAGTGCTAGCGTGTTTAAGCTATATTTCAAACGAATACCTTGGCTAATGGCTATGGTTTTTGCTAATTTTATAACAGCATCAGTAATAAGTCACTATGATTATGTTACTGTTGCGTTAGTCTCGTTAGTCGCATTTATTCCATTACTTACAGGAACAGGTGGTAATTCGGGAACTCAATCAGCAACCCTTATTATTCGTGGAATTGCAACTGATGACATTCGTTATAAAGATTGGCTAAAAGTATTTAGAAAAGAATTAGTAGTTGGTTTATTATTAGGGCTCTCTTTAGCAATAGTTGCTTTCTTGCGTGGTTTTTTGGAATCAAACGACGGTATGCAGATTGCATGGATAATAAGCACATCGTTGATCGTCCTTATACTTTGGGCAAATATAATTGGTAGTTTGTTGCCAATACTATTGCATAAGCTAAACTTGGACCCAGCAGTAATATCAGGACCATTGATAACAACATTAGTAGATGTATCAGGGCTTTTGATTTACTTCAATTTGGCAATCTATATGTTGAGTTAATACCTATACGTGATACCAAGCCCAAAAGTCTCTGATTTGTTTTCATTCTGTAGGTTAGTTGTTCCATAAAGAAATAGTTGTTCATCAAATCTCACGTTTTGGTAGAAAAAATCTAACCTAATCGCTTCGATTATAAACATACTAAATCCAGCAGTAATTAATTCTGTTATCTCATTGCTGCCCTCTACCGGACTAGTAATAGCAGTATAGCCACCTCTCACCTTGAATATTGTATATGGAATATTGTATTCAATTCCAGCTCCATATTCGAATGATGTCTTGAATTGAGAGTTTACATTACTATTCAAATCTAGAAAGTAGTCGTCGTCAGCTTCGAAAAAATCAATAGCATTATAATTTTTTAGTTTTACAGCACCTGCTACTATTAGGTCTTTAAGTTTATAAGAAGCTCCAAAATCCAAAGACCAGGGCAAAGAAACCTTAAAAACGCTACTACTTGATACTCCAAGATTATCATAACTGAACTTTCTGCCATCATCTTGGGTTAATGTTACTCTCTCAATGAAAAGTTCATCAACAACCATACTCTCAGGTGTAGTAAAGTTAAAAGTAAATCTATATGTAGAATATACATTATACATTATACCTAAATTAAAACTAGCAGAAAGATAATCATGAGAATAGTTCAATGTATGTCTTATCTCATCTACCCCTTGATTATTGTCAGGTTCTTCTGATTCATAAAAACCAAATCTATCTTGCTCTAGATATACTCTATTGTAATCAAAAAAACCGTAAGATATGTTTACACTACCACCTATTGAAAAAGATTCATCAATTTGTGAAGCTAAAGCTAAGCTTAAGTTATGTTTTCTTCCACTTTCGTTCAGGTTGTAATTTTGATAAAGATTATCGTCCACCAAAATAAAAGAATCATTTTCCAGGGCTAAATTTCTAGTCCATTGTCTATCGTTTATGATTTCATAACCAGTATAAGACAAACCAGGATTATAAGTATTATAATTTATCCTTCTATCAGTTATAGCAAATGAATTGTAAGATAATCCGAAGAACAGATTCTGCGAATCATTTAGATTTTCGAAAATAGGTCCAGCAATACTGAAATCATTCAGATAAGTATTATTACTTTTAGTTTGGTAATTATTAAGAAGAAAAGAGTGCGAGTTAGAATTATCTCTATAATTCACACCAACACTCAATTCTGAAAAATTTGATGAGGTAAGTCCAGCTGGATTATTAACAATACTCGCGTTGTCATTAAGAATTCCTTTATAAGCAATACCCAGTGCAGCTGAACGTGCATTTGAGGTGTAATTTGATTGAGAGTATCTAATCAAATCAATAAAAATTCCATCAATATTCTGTGCTTTAAGAAGTGGTGTAGTTAACAATAGAATAACTATATACCTACCCATTATTATCTCCTTCCACCCCTACGAGAACTTGAGCTACCTGAAGATCCACTACCTCTTGACGAAGATGAGCCACCAGATGAACGGTTATACCCAGACCCACCAGATCTACTTGAACCAGAGGAACCTTTGTTATAACTTGGTTGTCTAGAACTACTTTCACGTGAGTTAGTTCTTGAACTTCTAACGTTACTATTATTTGTATTTCGAGAGCCTCTCGAGCTTCTATTTATTGAATTATAAGTTGATCTTCTAGAATTTAGTCCGTTAGTTGTAGAAACTCTATTCGAACCACTCATAGCAGTTCTTGAACTAATTTGTCTTCTTTCTGGAGACCTATAGTAATTATCATGCCTTCTATTATATTCTCTTGCTCTGTTATTATTTGCCCAATGATTATTATTGTGATGATGGCCAAAACCATTAGCATAGAAAGTGTTCCAACCTAGACCAAAGCCTGGGTGAAAACGATACCAAGGTGAAAACCAATTATTAAACCCATTGAAACCCCAATAGTTATTCCAACCAAATGAAAACCCCATAAAAGGGCCTCCCCAAAAACCATTGGTATATACATTGTTCCACCAAGGTACTACAACAGGTTGATAAAAAGGATTTCTATCATTGTAGTAATTATTAACTATAGTAACTCCACCACCCTGATCATCCGTATAAATATTATCACCTTGTGATACATCGC
Organism: Bacteroidota bacterium; assembly: GCA_040264895.1. GTDB lineage: Bacteria > Bacteroidota > Ignavibacteria > Kapaibacteriales > UBA2268 > PGYR01. The sequence continues at coordinate 984 of JBDQHL010000059.1, read as the reverse complement.
CCTGCATAGGGTTAACCCATTTAGAATTGTTACCATCTTTAACTACAGTTTGCTGATCAGGCTTGTCATATGTATAATAATTATTTGTTCTAGTCGATGTACATGCTAAAGTACTAAGAACAAGAGGTACGACTATAAATAGTAATTTTTTCATAATTTTATCTCCTTTTATTTTTACAACGCGACAGCAATATAAATGTTTCAAAATATTTTTTCATTTTTTCTTTTTATTTAAAAAAAAGTTGCTTAGCTTTGCTACTCAATTTTGTGCCCGGATGGCGGAATTGGTAGACGCTCAGGACTTAAAATCCTGTGATGGCAACATCGTGGGGGTTCAAGTCCCCCTCTGGGTACCAAAAGGGTTGATGATTATTATAGTCATCAACCTTTTTTTTTAACAATACTATTTATTTACCGTATAGTACGTTATGAAATATATAATCATACTTATAACTCTTGTTATTCTATCTTCTTGTGGCAGCTCGGTTAATACAAGAAATATGTCAGCTGAAAATCTATACAACAAAGGGATTGAGCTCAAAGAAGAAGAGGACTATTTAGAGTCACAAAAAATGTTTGATTTGATCAAGCTTCAATACCCTGCAAGTAAATATGCAGATGATGCTCAGTTTTATTTATCGGAGCTTGACTTTTTAAGAGGGAAATATATTTTAGCGGCATTCAACTACAACTCTCTAAGAAGAGTGTACCCATCATCAGAATATAATAAACAAGCATTATACAAAAAGGCTCTTTGCTACTACAAATTATCCCCTCCTCACGAACGAGATCAACAATACACTCACAAGGCTATTTCTTCTTTATTAGAGTTCCAAGGTACATATCCAAATGATTCACTTGCAAAAGATGCTGATAATAAAATATTAGAATTGAGATCAAAACTAGCTCACAGAAAATTTTCTACAGCTGAACTCTATAAAAAATTGGATGACCCAAAAGCTGCAATTGTATATTATGATATTG
>JBDQHL010000058.1:0-9399 GCA_040264895.1 Bacteroidota bacterium | reverse complement strand
GAATAGAAAGTCATTATACTTAGAATACTATGAATCTGGTAAAAGGGAGTTTGAAACACTTAGCTTGTATATCTATGACAAAAAAAGGTTAAGTCAAGTTGAAAAAGACCACAATAAACAGATTCTTGAAACAGCAAAAGCAATCCAATCTAAAAGAATACTTGAAATAAAGAATAATGAATTTGGATTTTTGAATAAGAATAGTAATAATTCATTTATAGAATACTATAAAAAAACAGCTTACAGCAAAGGAAACTTTCATATTGCGGCTTTCAAATGTTTTGTGAGGTATTTGAGGGGGAAAGAAATTACTTTCTCAAATTTAGATGTGAATTTGATGGAAAAGTATAGAACATACCTATTAGAAAGTAAAACTATTAAAACTTCTAATCTTTCCTTAAGTGTCTTAAACTATCAAGCTTTTCAATAGCAATATTGTAATAAAAACTATTCTTACTATCTGAGTACATTTCTAACTCATTTATAACTTTATCATATTCATTTAGCTTTAGTAAAGAGTCTATATATCTATTTTGTTTTTGAATCTTGACTTCATTAGAGTAATCCACTAACAAACCTATTACAAGCCCCGAAAGAACAACAAAGACTATTATTTTTATTCCTAAAGTATGGTAATTGATAATTAAACCTTTAATTAATACAAGCCATCAATAAAATTTTTATATTCAATAAATATGAGTTTTTTGATAATTACACCAAATTCATTTAATGTTTATTAATCCCAAGAATAAACCCATCTATGAACATTATTAGTAGTTTTTCTAGTTATTGTTTTTGCTTCTTCATCATAACTTATTATCTCGATAAATCTTGTAAGCTTCCAACCATTTTCCACTTTGTTATAAGTCCACTCACCATCCATTTCACCATTTTCAGGGTTCTTTTTTATTCTTTCGTTTATTTTTGTAATGTAATACCATTCTTTGTCTTCAGCCAATATAAAGTCTGTAGCAATGATATATTTTTCTTGGAATTCAGTATGACAACCTTGTTCAAATTCCTTGTATACTAAGTCCTTTTTATCCTCTGAAAGTCCAGTATATATCCACACTTTACCTATTTGGGTTTGTTCAGTACCTTCAAATAAACCACCATTATATTTAGAATAAACACCACCCATTTCAATATCAATTCTATCATTATCTGAAGAGCTGGGATTATTTGTTGGCTCACAAGCCACCATAAGAAGTATAAATGATAACATTAAGTATTTCATTCTTTTTTTCCTTAATTGTTAAAAAAAATAAATTATACAAAAACTAAGACTATAACAAACACAAACGAATATTAAACGGCAATTTTAGAGCTATACAAACGACAATTAAACTTAAATTAGTGACAAAAATACCTTTATTTATCTGACTTTTCATATAATATCTTAAATTCTAAGAGTACACTAAATTTACTCATTAATCGAACTAAGGTATATCATTTTATTTATATGAATTATTTGATTTAATTTGTAATCAAGATATTGATAAAAATGATTAATAGGGGGTTGTAAATATACATAAAGTCATATTTTTGTAACTTATTTGTAACCCTTATTAGCTAAGTCCTTACATATCAATATGTTTTAATTAAGGAAGTTTTTAAAACCCAAAAAAGAGAAAACAATGGATAGTATAGATCAATCAGTAGATAACTCGATTATACCTTATATTATAGAGACTACTAGCAGAGGGGAACGTGCATATGACATATATTCCCGCTTATTAAAAGAAAATATTATTTTCATAGGTGGTCCTATTGATGATCACATGGCAAATTCAGTGATAGCCCAATTGCTATTCTTGTCTAGCCAAAACCCTAAGAAAGATGTAAATATATACATAAATTCACCTGGTGGTAGCGTAACGGCAGGTTTAGCAATTTATGATACAATGAAATTTATCAAACCAGACATTTCTACTATTTGTATGGGTATGTCTGCGTCTATGGCACAAGTATTATTGTGCGCTGGAACTAAAGGAAAGAGATATGCATTACCTCATTCTAGAATTATGATGCACCAACCATCTGGTGGAACACAAGGGCAGTCAGCAGATATCGAAATTTACACTAGAGAAATATTAAGAATTAGAGATGTATTATATACAATTATTGGTGAACATACTGGTAAAGACCCAAAGAAAATTAAGGAAGATGCTGACAGAGATAATTATATGACTCCCGAAGAAGCATTGGAATACGGACTTATTGATAAGGTATTAACTCCAGGTACGAAACTATAATGAGTGATAAAGGAAAATTTCCGTTAAAAGTGATGTGTTCTTTCTGTGGTCGTAATTCAAAAGAAGTTAGTGGACTAATAGAAGGACCAAATGGTGTTTACATTTGTGACGTTTGCGTAAAAAATTCTAATGATTTAATGAATTTGAATTCTAAAAATTCGGATTCTGATGGTTTTTCAGTTGGAGATATAAGTTTATCAACTCCCAGTAAACTAAAGAAAAAATTAGACGAATATGTAATTGGTCAGAATACAGCTAAACAAGTTTTATCAGTTGCTGTTTATAATCACTACAAAAGAATATCTGGTAAAAAACTAGGCAATGAGTTTGATCAAGTAGAACTTGAAAAGAGTAATATCCTTATGCTAGGACCTACGGGAACAGGTAAAACATTATTAGCTAAAACACTCGCCCGTTCGCTTAATGTTCCATTTGCCATAGCAGATGCAACAACAGTTACTGAAGCTGGTTATGTGGGTGATGATGTAGAAACTGTATTGTTATCGTTACTACAAAATTCTGATTATGATGAAAAAGCAGCAGAAAGAGGGATTATATATATTGATGAGATCGATAAGATTGGTAGAAAAAGCGAATCATCGAGTATAACTAGGGATGTTTCTGGAGAAGGGGTACAACAAGCACTTTTGAAAATATTGGAAGGCACGAAAGCTGGAATACCTCCTAAAGGTGGTAGAAAGCATCCTGAACAAAAATTAATCTATGTAGATACAACTAACATCTTATTTATTCTTGGTGGTGCTTTTGATGGTCTGGAAAATATAATTGCTCAGAGATTAAAGCATAAAACAGTTGGTTTTTTAGGTGATGAAGATATAAACATTGATGAAGAGAAAGATGATTTATTCAACAAGGTTGCTGCTGAAGATATAGTCAAATTCGGATTTATACCTGAGTTAGTTGGTCGTATGCCAGTAATCACTTCTCTAAATTCGTTGGATGAGGAGGCAATGCTTTCTATCTTATCTAAACCAAAAAATGCAGTTATTAAGCAATATCAGAAACTATTTGCTTACGAGGGTGTAATCCTTGAATTCGAGGACGATGCTCTTAGAACAATAGCTCAGGAAGCTATGAAAAGTAAGACTGGTGCTAGAGGTCTACGTTCGAGAGTTGAGCTTGTGATGCTACCAATAATGTATGACTTGCCTGATATGGATGGAGTAAGCAAATGTATTGTTACAAAAGAAACAATTAAAAATGGGGCCGAACCAATTTACTCTTATTCAAACAAAAAAAGTAGCTAGAAACAATGCCAACTACAATAGACATTGCCAGTCATAAAGTAGGATTGGGTGAGGTAAAAGAGATTTATTTAAAAATAGCTCGACTGCCTACCTATACAAACATTAATTTTCCTGTACATGTTTACAGAGGAAAGGAAGACGGACCAGTCTTGCTACTTACTGGTGGATTGCACGGCGATGAGCTTAATGGTATAGAACTAATAAGAAGAATGATAAATAATGGGGATATCAGACCTGATAGAGGTACTGTTATCGCTGTACCACTTGTAAATGCTTATGGGTTTTTACAAAGTGAGAGGGGAGTACCAGACGGCAAAGATATCAATAGAAGCTTTCCAGGTAGCAAAAGCGGTTCTTTAGCTATGTTAATAGCTCATAAATTGATGAAAGATATTATACCTCAAATAGATTACGGAATAGACTTTCATACTGGTGGTGCCTCTCGTTCTAACTATCCTCAAATAAGATGTACTTTTAAAGTGCCTGAAAATTTGGAACTTGCAAAGGCGTTCGCTCCACCGATGATACTCAACTCTTCATTAATTGATAAATCATTCAGAAAAGCTGCACATAAAAAGAAAAAACACATCCTTGTATATGAAGCTGGTGAGTCTTTAAGATTCGCTGAGAATGCAATTATGGAAGGGGTAGCAGGTACATTGCGACTAATGAAACATCTTGATATGATTGATAATGCCCCCAAACAGAGTGAGCCAACTATAATTTATCATAAGAGTACTTGGATAAGAGCAAAGTTTGCAGGAATGTTTAACTCAGAAATAGAGTTAGGGGATGAAATATATAGAAAGCAAAAATTAGGATATATAGCTGAACCTTTTGGACATGAAGAGTTTAATATTTTAAGCCCCAGGTCTGCAAGAGTTATTGGTTTGAATTACTCACCTGTTGTTCATAAGGGTGATGCTTTGATGCACATTGCTTATGATAGTGAGGAAATTGAATAATTTATATAGTTTAGCGTAAAATTATTTTGTATATAAATAGTAAATCAATTATATTTGAAGTCTATTAAAAATTACAATCGGAAAAACAAATGGCAACTGTAGTAGAAATAGCTGGTTTCCAATACGAAGTAGAAAAAGACTCAACCTATGAAGTTCCTTTATTAGAAGGTAAATCAGGTGATAGTGTAGAGTTTAAGAATGTATTGCTTTCAGGTAGTGGAGATGATGTTACTTTTGGTAGCCCATTTATTGATGGTGCTAGTGTAACTGCTAAGATTATGGAACAAAGAAGAGACAAAAAAGTTTTAGTATTCCACAAGAAAAGAAGAAAAGGTTACCAAAAATTAAATGGTCACCGTCAAAAATATACAAAAATTCAAATTACTGATATTTCAGTTTAAGGAGATTTAATAATGGCTCACAAGAAAGGACAAGGGTCCGTAAAAAATGGAAGAGATTCACAAGGTCAAAGACGTGGAGTTAAAAAGTTTGGTGGCGAACACGTAATACCTGGTAATATTATTATTAGACAACTTGGTACTAAATACAAACCAGGTGCTAATGTAAAATTAGGTAAAGATTATACTATTTTTGCTGTAGAAGAAGGTACTGTTAAGTTTGAAAAGAAAGCTAACAACAGAACTTGGGTTTCTGTACTACCTAACTAAAATTTTATTTTTATGAATTAGTTATATAATTATATAACTCTCTACTTGCATCCCATCTTATTTAAGGTGGGATTTTTTTTATTCAAATCTAAAAGTAAATTTTAGCAAAAAAAAAGTCCTCACTCATAGAGTAAGGACTTTTTATTTTTTGTAGCGGGGACAAGACTCGAACTTGCAACCTTCGGGTTATGAGCCCGACGAGCTACCTATTGCTCCACCCCGCGATCATTTAGACTACAAACTTATGAATAATAGTTGAATATACCAAAAGATGAAATGATAAATTAATTGACAATCAACTTCTTCATCTGTTTCTCGCCATTTAAGTCAATCATAACAAAGTAGATACCCTTTGCAAGATTATTAGTATAAATATTATAAACAATATTTTTACCATCATTAATACCATCGAATACTTCTTTTATAGTATTTCCTTGCAAGTCTAAAAGCTTAATGGTAAGGTTATTAGTACTATTTTCAAGTGGTAGATATAAATTAGAATAGCCATTACTTACGGGGTTAGGATATATTTGTAGTTGAGATAACTGACCTTGCGACTCTGCACTCGTGATAGTAGATTCAGATAACGCATGTAATGTAGTCATTTCATCTAATGATATCTCAGTTGGAATATAATCTAATGTTAGAGGATAGACTTGTTCCTTCTTATCGTTTAATAACACTTCAGTAGTATCTGATCGATCTTCATTTTTAGTAATAATTCTTATTGGTGTAGTGAATACATTAGGGACAAAGCCATTAATACCCATTGCGTTACTATGAATTTGATTTAGCTTAATTTCAAACTGATATTCTTCATTCATAACATTTGTAATCTTTGATTCTATAGTGTATTCTGGGTGACCTGCTCCATATACCCATTGATCAAAAAATAGTTCAATATCTACCAATGAATTTTCAGTTCTAATTATCCACTCTTGTTCAAAATCTGCAGTTGTTATTGATTTATATTTCCAAGCTTCAAAGATCTCGTTTAGTATTTTGTAGAACTGATCATCACCTACGTTTAGTTTTAATAAGTGCATGACAATTGCGGCTTTGTCATAAATCAAGTAGCTATCAACACCAAAAAATCTATTCAAAGGAACTGCATAAATAGGTGACCCTGAATTATTCGAATTTCTTTTAAAGTAAAAATTTATTTTTCCACGAATAGAACTATTATACCCTTCTTTACCATTAAGTTCACCAGCGTATATCGCTTCTGTTAACGTAGCACCACCCTCATTAATCCAAATGTCTGCCCAGGTTGCACATGTAATCAAATCGCCAAACCAATGGTGACCCATTTCATGAACAAAACCTTCGTCACCTCTATCAAGTATCCAATATCTGTGTTGAGTAACCATAGTCTGATGTTCCATACCACCATAAGGAAAAGGGTAAACAGTAGCAGTACCATATTTATTGAATGGATATGGACCATAAATACCTGTAAGTATTTTCATCATATTTGGATGTGTATCCATTGATGATTCCAATTTAAAAGTTTCACCATTTCGGTCTTGTTCCCAAAAATAATGGACCATAGGTATGGTATCATTGTCTGTGATAGTTTCTTGATGAAATTCGCTAAAAATAGATACAGCAAAATTCATAAGATATGTAGTAATAGGGTCATTATTTTCCCAATGATACATTTGTGTATTATCATCAACATTTGTAATACCAATTAATTCTCCATTAGATGCAACATTGTACTCATTAGGTACAATTATCTTCATACTACTAAGTGACTTTTCATAAGGTCTATCATTACTTGGGATCCAATATCTTGCTAATTCTGGTTCAGACATTGTATATGCAATGTTATGCTCAGTATAGACTTGTAACTCTCCTAAGTTTTCATTGAAATATTGACCTTTGTGGTAAATATGCATTCCACGATTATTTCTGTAATTATTAAAACTATCACCAACACCTTCAAAGTCAACTTTAATATTTAGTTCCTGACCTTTAGTTGTACGGCCTAACATAATTGTAAGTAAATTTTCGTCTTTAGAATGAGTAAACCCAATTGATTCACCATCTATAGAAACATCAGATATAGTTGACATAGCTGCATCAAGCTCTATCTGATCTGTGCTTTCTAACATTTTTATTGTAATAGTATTACTACCTGAGAAATACTTCCTAGTTTCTACGTTATCATCTAAACTTGAGTTTAAAGCTTGTGTTAAATCAAGCTCATAATCATATCTCATTACATCGTATTTACGAGCTTCTATTTCTCCATATTCTTGTGTCTGGCTTAGCTTATGACGGTAGATATTGTCTTGAATAGTTTCAGGAATAAACTTTGTTTCAGCTCTTATATATTCTGGTAAATCTTGACTTAACAATATTGCTTGTGTAAGAATGATAAAATAAAGTATATATTTAGTCATTAATTATCTCTTTATTATTTTTTTGTTATTATATTATCTTATAAAAACATAAATAAAACAAAAAGTTACAAAATATTGATGAAAATTGAAAAGAATAAAGATGTAGTACTAAATAATGGAGTTGAGATACCAAGGATTGGTTTAGGTACTTATCAACTGAAAGGCAAAGAACTTGAAAAAGCAATAATGACAGCTTTAGAAGCTGGGTACAGACATTTTGATACAGCTACTTTATATGAGAACGAAGGTGAAATTGGGAGAATATTAAAAAACTCAGGTCTGAATAGAGAAGATTTGTTAATTACTACCAAGGTATATAATGATGACCAAGGATACGAATCAACTCATAAGGCAATTGATGAAAGTTTAGAATTGCTACAAACAGACTTTGTTGATTTGTATCTGATTCATTGGCCAGTTACTGACCTCAGACATGAGACTTGGGATGCAATGATAGAAATATATGATCAAAGGAAAGCAAGATCAATAGGTGTGAGTAATTATACAGAAGAGCACATTGATGAATTAATGAAAAAATCCCCGATAACCCCAGTTGTTAATCAGGTTGAAATGACTCCTTTTCTTTATCAAAAATCATTAGCAGAAAAGTGCGATTCATATGATATAAGAATTCAAGCGTATAGCCCTTTGGCAAGAGCTAAATTTATGAATAATGAAACACTTGATAACGTTGCTAAATCTCATGGTGTAAGCCCTGCTCAAATATTAATACGTTGGTCAATTGAAAAGGGATTTATCCCACTCCCAAGATCAGCCAATTCTAATAGAATAAAAGAAAATATTGATATTTATAGTTTTGAATTGACTAATCAAGACTTAATGGACTTAGATAATTTGTCTGAAAATATAAGAACCTCCTGGGATCCAACTGGTGTTAAGTAATTGAACAAAGCAGAAAAAATAGATACTTCAAATAGAATCACCACTGAGAGTTATTCATCTCGAGGTGGACGATACCAAGTACCTAATTCACCAAAAGCTAAAAGCAGAGCTTCTCATAATCTAAAAAAAGGTGAGATTGTATTAGGTCAGGTTCTTGAAAAAATTAATAAAGAGCTATATAAGCTGAAGTTGCCAAATGGAATCTTCAAAGCTGTTGTCCATTCAAATTTAAAGCATGGCGACAAACTTTATTTCTTTATTCAAACTATATCACCCTCACTGAATATAACTGTTCACTCAACAAATGTATTATTCAAAGATGAAAAATTAAATTATAATGAAATAATTCGAGTACTTGGCCTAGTTGACAATGATACGACACGAAGAATTAAATACGAATATCAAAAAAGAACTAACAGATTAGTTAAGCACGTAATTGAAGATGTAAACTCAGTGATTTTGAATTATTTGAAAAAGTAAAAAAAGAAAAGAAACTTAACTCATGGCTTAGAATTTATTATGATAGATCTATATATGACTGGTTATGATATACTGAATGACAGAACATTAAATTTGATATACAATTAAATCTCACCTGCTGCTATTAGAATGAAAGAAGATACAATAATTCCAGATATTAATAATGTTAACAATATTCAAAAATCAAGTTCTAAATTTATTAAATCACTTTATGTTAGAAATCTCATAGCTAAGCTAAATAATTCACAATCTATGTATTACATGAATATTGCAGGAAATAATTACAGGGTTGAGTATTATAAAAAACACAAAATAATACAGGTAATTGTTTCTGATGAAAAGAATATCGTAATAAAATTAGTGATTGATGAAAGGAATAAAAAAGCCAAAATATATTACAATAAACTTGATATCAATATAAGAAAATTAAGCCATATTTCAGATTATAATGT
>JBDQHL010000057.1:0-9426 GCA_040264895.1 Bacteroidota bacterium | reverse complement strand
TTTTTTAGTTTTATAAAGTTAATAATACCTCTCCATTTTCACAAATTTTAACTTATTATAAAAATCTTCGTATTTTTGTTTTTTATACAATTTCAACAAAAAATAAAAATATGTCAGCACGTTATAAATCATTTAAATATATAGAAGATTTGCCAAAATATGATGGCGAAGAAATAACCCTTAACGGATGGGTTTACAACAAAACTGGAAAAGGTAAATTACAGTTCATCCAACTGCGCGATGGCTCAGGCGTAGCACAATGCGTTGTGTTCAAAGGCAATGTTAGCGAGGAAGACTTTGCGGCAGCAAAATCACTTACTCAAGAATCATCGCTTAGCGTTACTGGTACAGTAAAATCAAACGAAAGAGCACCTGGCGGCTATGAGTTAGATGTAACTTCTGTCAAAGTATTCCAAGTGGCTGATGAATACCCAATAACACCAAAAGAGCACGGCGATTCATTCTTAATTGAAAACCGTCACTTATGGTTGCGTTCATCTAAGCAGCATGCTATTATGCGTGTTCGTTCTGTTATCATCAAAGCAATTCGTGACTTCTTAGATTACAACGGATTCAGACTAATGGACTCGCCAATATTGACACCAAGTGCTTGTGAGGGTACTTCTACATTATTCGAGACAGAATATTTCGATTTGGGTAAAGCATATTTATCACAATCTGGTCAACTCTACGCAGAAGCATCTGCTATGGCGTTGGGAAGAACTTATACTTTTGGCCCAACATTCAGAGCTGAAAAATCAAAAACAAGAAAGCACCTAACAGAATTTTGGATGGTAGAGCCAGAGATGGCATTCTTCGATTTGGAAGACGATATGCAACTTGCTGAAGACATGACAGTTTATATTGTGCAACAAGTCCTAGACAACTGCCAAACAGAACTAGAAACATTAGAAAGAGATCAAGAGCCATTGAAAAAAGTAATTGGCGGCTTCCCACGTATCTCTTATACAGAAGCTGTAGAGTGGTTAGTTGAGAACGATGTGCCTCTTATCCAAAAAGTAGATGGCGAAGACAAAGAAATTCGTCCATTCCCTTGGGGAGAAGATTTCGGCACAGTTCAGGAAGAAGCACTAATGGAGCAATTTGACCAACCATGTTTCATCTATGATTACCCAACTGACATCAAGGCATTTTATATGAAGCGCAACCCTGACAACCCAAAAGTTGTGAAGGCAATGGATATGCTTGGCCCAGAGAAAGCAGGCGAGCTAATTGGTGGTAGCCAAAGAGAAGACGACCATGATTTGCTTTTAGAAAGAATTAAGGCATACGACTTGCCAGTAGAAGATTACCAATGGTATCTCGACTTGCGTAAGTACGGCAGTGTACCACACTCTGGTTTCGGAATGGGACTAGAAAGAACAGTAAAATGGATAACTGGTGCTAAGCACATCCGTGAGACTATACCAATGCCAAGAATGATCCACAGAATTATTCCTTAAGGTTGTCTAGAATTGAGTTTAATGAAAAAACCAGCTAACCATTAGCTGGTTTTTTTGTTAGGCATTGCTCAACTTTTATTATATTTGAACTTTAGTAAACATGAAATCAAGACTAAAATGAAAAAGAATTACATTATCATTTCAATAATTTCTGCTATGTTTATTACAATTCCTTATGGGATTCAAGCCGAAGAAATAACTAAAATAATCAACGAAAACTACAAAGCATATAGTGATAGCTTAGAAAATAATATCACAGCTTTTACATACTTGGATGAAGATGGTAGATACAAAACTTATTTGCTTAGCTCTAAAAAGGAAGAAGTGAAAGTACCAATATTCCAAATTGGTAGTGTAAGTAAGCTATTTGTTGCACACGCATTAGCAAATTTAGTAGCTGGAGGTGATTTAGAATTTGATACACCTCTTTCGGAGGTTTTAATGGGAGTGCAATACAAGGACAAAAGAATAGCGGGTATAACATTAAAGCAACTTGCTAATCACACTTCAGGACTACCGCGACTTCCGATAAATATCTTTGTAGGTATGGCAGATACATTACAGCCATATGCAAATTATACAACTGCTATGCTTTACCAGTTTCTTGGTACTTACGAATTAACAAGAGAAGCAGGAAAGTCTTACGAATACTCTAACTTGGCTTATGGTGTACTTGGTTTAGCAATGGACACTTACCTAAGAAAGAACAAAAATACTAGTTTAGAAAGCTATATAGAAAAAGAGATATTAGAAGAAATAGGGATGAAAGATACCAAACTTACTCTTTCCGACAAGCAAAAAGAAAGACTATTTCAACCTTACAGAGAGAACGACGCCGTACCGAACTGGGAATTTAACGTATTAAAATGGGCTGGTGCTTATTATAGCACAACTGAGGATTTGGCAAAATACCTGAACCAATATGTATCAGAAACACCAGTAGTCAAAGAAGATGTAACAGACAAGATGAAAGCTAAAACTCACACTGTTAACGATAGAATGACAATGGCTTTGGGCTGGCATATCACTCCCCTTGGTGACAAACAAGTTTATTGGCACAATGGTAATACCTATGGCAATGCTGCTTTTGTAGCATTTGTAGATGGCAAATTTGTTGCTGTGTTATCCAACAGCAACCGTATTTTAGATATGATGTCTGTTGATGTTTTGAGTAAAATGATAAAGTAGGTCTACTATTTCCTTCGCCAAACACTCATAACATCATCACCTGACTTCTGAGTACTATGGAGTTTATATCTTGCTGCTTCAGAGAGTTTGATTGGCTTTATTCTACTGAATGGAGAAAGCCCTTGACCAATAATTTTTGGTGCTTGGAAGCTGATGATTTCGTCGATGAGGTTAGCTTCGTAGAATGAGGAGAATAATCCCGAACCACCTTCTAACAGTATATGACCAAGATTATAATCTTCGTATAGTAGTGACATTAATTTCCTTAGGTTACCAGCTTTACTTAAGTTTTCACTGACTATAACCTTTACACCTTTAGACTTCAGTAATTCTATTTTTTTAGAATCAGTCTCATTATTACAAACAACTATTGTTTTCTCTTTTGCAATTTCATCTGTAAGTAATTGTGATTCTGTCGGGATATCTAAACTGCTCGTAATAACTATCCGAGTAGGGTCTTTCCCTTCCACCATTCTTACATTAAGCTTCGGATCATCGCGGCGAACAGTGCCAGAACCTACCATTATACCGTCTACTTCTGCTCTGAGTTTATGGACATACTTTCTACTTTCTTCGTTTGAAATCCATTTGCTTTCGTTGTTAGACTGAGCCATAAATCCATCTAATGTTTGAGCAAACTTTGCTGTTATATATGGTCTATTTTCAGTCATATTAAGAATAAAAGACTTGTTCAATTCTTGTGCCTCTTGTTCCAACACCCCAACTTCTACATTAATTCCAGCTGCTCTCAGCTTTTGGATTCCTTTGCCACTTACCTCTGGGTTTGGGTCTTCCATAGCTATTATTACTTTATCTGGCTTCTTTTCAATTAGTAAATCGGTACATGGTGGCGTTTTACCAAAGTGTGAGCATGGTTCTAGAGTTACATAAACATAACAGCCTATCAAATCTCCCATTAAGCTATTTATTGCATTTACTTCAGCATGAGGTCCACCATATTTTTTATGATAACCTTCAGCAATTATTTCATTATTTTTAGTAATAAGGCAACCTACCATCGGGTTAGGAGATACATATCCTCGTCCTAACTTAGCTAATTCCAATGCCCTTTGCATAAACTCTGAATTCGTCATTTTTTTAGTTCAATCTTAGTAGAATAAACAATTGGATTTGGTTTGACAGGAAGCATTATCGTTAAGTCAATTTCATCATTTTCCTCGATAAATGACACACCGGAAAGTCGACAAACATACCCCTGAGTTTTGCCAACCTCTTTGGGCAAAACCTCACTAATTGATAAATCATAATTCCCAGTATTTGTATTCATTATTTCTTTGCCATCTTTATCCATAATCACAACTCTTAGCTGTTCAGAGTTTGGAAAATAATATGAATCATCATTTTTAAGTTTTGTCAGTCTGAGTTCAACCATAATGCTGTATTGTTCAAATACATAAGCTGGTGTAACTGAAAATACAGAATCGGAAGTTATAAAGGTCTCTCCTTCGCCCTCAATTGTACAAAATTTATTGGACGAACAACCGAAAAATAGAGATATTAATAACAAAATCGTTATATTGTAATAATTAACCATATTAACAGAACAAATAAGTGGATAAATATGAAACGCAATCCAATATACTATTTTTTATTGATTTTTACCTTAATCCCATTACAAACTTTTGCAAATGGTTCTGCTGGCTCAGAAGCAACCTATGAACCCAGAAGGATAGTTGATATGCCAACAGCAGGAGTGATCCCTAAAGGGCACTTTGAAGTAAATTCATTCCTTATGCAATCAGGTGGATTGATGGCAGAGTTTATAGCATCACCATTCTCTAACTTTACGGTAGGAATTTCATTTGGTGGTGAAAGAATAATCGGAGTTAGCATTCCTGAATTTCAAGAGTTCCCTGGTGTACAAGTTAAGTATAGAATAATAGATGAAACTTCCGAATTCCCAGCTATTTCACTTGGGTTCAATTCACAGGGATTAGGCACTTATAATGAATCCACAGATAGGTATCAAACCCTTTCACCCGGTGGTTATTTAGCTGCATCAAAAAGTTTCCTGTCGCCAATAGGTTTGTCATATTTACACGCTGGGATAAATTATTCATTAGAACCAATACCTGACCACAGAAGTATTAATTTTTACTTTGGAGCCGAGCAGACTATACTAACTCGAATCTCAGTTGGAGCTGAATTAAACTTGAATTTAGAAAACAACACATCAGTATTAGAAAACAATGGCTTGTTAAATTTTCAGTTAAAATGGGCCGCTTCCGAAGACCTAACAGTGATGTTAATATTCCGTGATGCTTTTGATAATTTTAAAGAATCAGAATCATTGGTAAGATTTTTAAGGTTCGAATATATAAACAGGTTTTAAATAAACTATAAAAACATTATTAAGCTTTATTCTCAAGAATAAAGAATAGAGCTTTTTTTATCTATCTAATTCGTTTAAAAGCAGCCTAATCTTCCACCATCCACAGGTAAGCTAACACCATTTATATAGGCCGCAGCAGGTGTCGCCAAGAATGCAACTGCATTAGCTACTTCTTCAGGATCAGCAAATCTTGCAGCAGGAATAGTAGAAATCATAATTTTTTCTACTTCACTTTCAGTTTTTTCTTGCTTTTCTGACTTCTTTTTAACTATGCTGTCTAACCGACCAGTCATTGTAAATCCTGGTAATACATTATTTACTGTTATGCCATACATAGCAATTTCATTTGATAATGTTTTTGACCAACTAGCCATAGCTCCACGAACTGTATTAGAAACACCAAGTCCTGCTATTGGCACCTTAACGGATGTAGATATAATATTAATTATTCTACCATAACGTGAGTCTTTCATCCCTTCGAAAAGGGTTTGGACAAGAAGGTGACTTGATTTTAGATGCATATCAAAACCCTTGTAAAAGGCCTCAACATCAGCGTCTAATAGCTGACCTCCAGGAGGACCACCAGTATTATTCACCAATATCTGAATACTCCCATTTTGAGCTATATATTCGCTTGCCTTATCTCTTACTTCTTCAGGTTTTGTGAAGTCGGCTACTAAGTAACTATGCTTTTGGTGGTGTTGCTGTGGTAATTTTTCTAAAGTAGATTTCAATTTTTCTTCAGAACGAGCCATTAAAACAATATCTGCACCTAAGCTAGCTAATTCGATTGCGGTTGATTTTCCAATGCCATCGGTTGAACCACAAACTAACGCCCTTTTACCTTTCAAATCAATATTCATATGTAAATCTTTATTATTTCTATTAAACTAAAAATAAATATAACTCATTACCAAATTTTATACAACTCATAGAATATAATGTACTTTTTAAAATTCAATTTTATAAAAAAGTAAAGAAAATAAAAGAATTTTTCTTATTATGTAAAGATGAGTAATTCTTAAGGCATTTTTTTTATTTACTATTTAACTTTGTCTATCTCATTCTACAAAAATGAATGCTATAAAAAATATATTATTACCAATTCTCTTAATTGTAGTAGCATTGCCGCTACTATCTCAGAACCGTGAACTTGCAAAAATAGAATTACTTAAAGAAAAGCTTACTACAGCAGAAGAAGACACCAACAAAGTCCTTCTATTACAATCACTTTCATTTGAATATAATAGCATTAACCCTAAGGAAGGTCTTGAGTATGGTAAGCAATCTTTAGAATTAGCAAAAAGAATAGGCTATGAAAATGGATTTGCTACAAGTCATAACCGAATTGGTGGCAATCAATTTGCAATGGGAGATTTGGAACAAGCATTGCAATCAATTAGCAAAGCTATGGAGTTAAATGAACAATTTGGCAACAAAGATAAACTCTCCGATAACTATGCAAACATAGGTAATATTTACTATAACTTATCAAACTATACAAAAGCATTATCTTACTATCAAGAGTCTCTTCATTTAGATGAAAAGTTAGATAATAAGTCTGGTATTGCTGCTAACTATGGCAGTGTAGGTAATGTATATAGTAATTTATCTAACTTCCAAAATGCCGAGAAGTATTACACCAAAGCTCTTGAGATGTATGAGTTAAGTGACAATATGCGAGGTAAAGCTACTATATTAGGTAATATAGGTAGTGTTTATCATCAACAAGGCAAATACGAAAAATCATTAGAGTATTACTATAAGTCATTAGAACTATGGCAACTCTTTGGAAATAAAATGGGTATAGCTACAAATTTAGGGAGTATAGCCAATTCATATAACTTATCGAACGAATTTGCTAAGGCGACTAAATATTATGAAAAAGCCACCGCTATCTCAAATGAGATAGGTGATAAATATGGTCTAAGTGCATTATATGGAAATGCGGGTATTCTTTACTTAAGATTAAGCATAGACTCAGTGATTAATATGCACAAAGGCCAGTATCCATCTTTAACCTCGAATCCCAAAAAGAATATAACTCAATCTATAAAATATTCTGAAAAAGCCGTAGAGCTTGCAAAAGAAGTAGGGTCTCTAAATATGTTATCAGATTGGTATGAGAGTTTAGATAAAGCATATACCAAACTCGGTAATTACAAAAAAGCATATTATTACCAGGAGAAGTGGACTGAAATTAGGGATTCTGTTTTTAGTATGGATAAGGCCAAAGAGATCGCAACACTTGAATTTGACAAGCAAAACCAGATAAATGAAAAAGAATTAAAACTGAAGGACTTACAATTATTACGTAAAAAGAATGAGCAAATGTATCTTTTTGCTGGCCTTGGTAGTGCTGCAATTGTATTACTAATAATCTTTTTGCAAAGAAGGAAGTCAGAACAATTACTGCATAATATCTTACCCGTCTCGATAGCAAAAAGACTTAAAAGAAGTGAAAAAAACATTGCTGACAGATTTGACGAATCGTCTATAGTATTTATAGATTTAGTAGGGTTTTCTGGAATATCACAAAATATTAGCCCTGAAAATGCTGTAGAATTTTTAAATAATGTCTTTTCAAAAATTGATATAATCACCAAAGAATATTCATTAGAAAAGATAAAAACAATTGGTGATTGTTATATGGCAGTTTGTGGACTTCCTGAAAAAAATGAGAATCATGCATACAACACAGTTAAGTTTTCTCAAAAAGTCGGTGAAATGCTCAGAGAACTAAAAGGACCAAATGGAGAAGAAATTAGTTTCCGAGCTGGTATCGATTGTGGTGCAGTAGTTGCAGGCATTATCGGTGAAAAGAAATTCAGCTATGACTTGTGGGGTGACTCAGTAAATACTGCCTCAAGAATGGAAAGCACAGGTGTAAAAAACAAGATTCAAGTCACAAAAGATATCATTGATAAAATTAAAGAAACTGATATAAATTTTGAAGAAAGAGGCGAAATTCTAATTAAGGGAAAAGGAAAGATAACTACTTACTTTATCAAAGAATAATGCGAATACTCATCACACATATAGTAACTTTTATTATAGTATTTTCAATTGCTATTTCCAATCCTTTGGATTCTATAATAGTTGAATTAGAGAATACTAATGAAGATACAAAAAAAATAGAATTACTAAATGAAATTGCTTGTAAATACAGTTCAAAAAATCCAAAACTTGGTTTAGAATATGGTGAAAGAGCTGTTAAGTTATCGATGGATACCGACTATGATGAAGGCCTTGCATCATCATATAATTACATGGGAATTAACAACTCGGTTCTAGGTAATTATTATAAATCTAATGAGTATTTTAAAAAAGCACTTGGTATTTATAGAAAGTTAAATGATTCATTAGGAATATCTCAACAATTAAGTAGACTTGGTATTATTAGTAACTATCAATCTAAATTTGTAGAGTCACTGAATTATCATCAACAATCCTTAAATATTGCAGAGAAAATTCAAAACCAAAAAAGAATAGCTAAACAGCTTGGAAACATTGGTACAATTTATAATAACTTGAAAGAGTATGACAAAGCAAGAATTTATTTCCAAAGAGCACTTGAAATACAAAATGAATTAGGTGATAAAAAAAGTATTTCTCGCCAATTAGGCAATATAGCACTGAGTTATAACTACTTAAAGAAATTTGACAAGGCCCTAGAATACTATAGCAGAGCTTACGAAATTGATGAAGAGCTACATAACGAAAAGGGAAAAGCAATAAGACTTGGTAATATTGGTATTGTCTATAGGTACACTGGCGACTATGATAAAGCAATGAATTATTATAAGCAAGCACTAGCTAAGAACAGAGAAATAGGAAGTAAAGATGGAGAAGCAATCAACTTAGCAAGTATTGGTGAACTGCATTTTCACTTGGCTCAGGACAGTGTATATTCAAAGATAAAAAACACAACTCTTAATCTTGACAAAGCATACAATTATAAAAAAGCCCTTGAGTATTCTGAGAATGCAAAAGAGCTTTCCTTAAAAATTGGAGCAAAAAGACCTTTAGTTGAGATGTATGAAGTTTTAGACAAATCAAATTATCAGCTTGGTAACTATAAACAAGCACATCAGTACCAATCCAATTGGGTAGAACTTAAAGATTCAATATTCAGCGTTGGAAAAACAACAGAAATAGCAAGCTTAGAAGCTAAAAAGCAAAAAGAACTTAATGAAAAAGAATTAAAGTTAGTAGATTTACGATTAACAAGGAAAGACAACGAAAGACTTGCTTTAATTCTCGGAATTCTACTCTTTGTTGTTGCACTTATTGTAATAATATTACAAAGGCGTAAGTCTGAAAAACTATTATTGAATATTTTACCACCTAAGATTGCAAAAAGATTAAAGAGAAATGAGAAGAATATAGCTAATAAATTCAATGATGTTTCTGTAGTGTTTT
>JBDQHL010000056.1:0-9772 GCA_040264895.1 Bacteroidota bacterium | reverse complement strand
TCTCGAGTTCTTTAATTGTAATTTCTTAACAAAGGTACGAATAAAGTAAGTTTTAATTATTTTTGTATTCTAAATAGAAACAAATACAACAATTTAAATATGAATTTCGATAAAAATTTTGACTTTAAGAACAAAGAGAATCAATGGTATAATAAATGGGAATCAAATGGGATTTTCAAAACTAATGAATCTATTAACAAAGAACCTTATTCTATATTGATGCCACCACCAAATGTAACAGGTATGCTTCATTTTGGTCATGTTCTTAATCATACATTGCAAGATTTATTCATAAGAAGAATGAGAATGCAAGGTAAAGATGTAGTTTGGTTTCCAGGTATGGACCATGCAGGTATTGCTACTCAAACAAAAGTAGAGCAAAAACTAAAAGAAGATGGTAAAACTAGATACGACCTAGGTAGAGAAAAGTTTGTAGAAAAAGTCTGGGATTGGAAAGAAGAGTATGGTGGAATAATCCTAGAACAATTAAAAAGATTAGGTGTCTCATGTGATTGGGACAAAACTCTCTTTACAATGGACGATAGTGCTTCGAAAGCAGTTGAACATGCATTCATTAAGCTTTATGATGAAGGTCTAATTTATAAAGGTAAAAGAATAATAAATTGGTCTCCTGTTTCTCAAACTGCTTTATCTGATGAAGAAGTTGAGTTCAAAGAAGTTCGTGAGAAACTATATACTCTTAAGTACTTTTTTGAAGATGGAAATAATTATTTAAAAGTTGCAACCGTAAGACCAGAAACTATTTATGGTGACATAGCAGTCGCTGTTAATCCTAATGACAAAAGATTTAAGAAACTAATCGGCCAAAAAGTTACAGTCCCTTTGGTTGGGAGACAAATTGAGATAATAGCTGATGATTACGCTGATCCAGAGTTTGGAACTGGGTGCGTTAAAATAACTCCTGCACATGATCCAAATGATTTTGAAATTGGACAAAGACACAACTTAGAGTCAATAAATACTATTAATCCTGATGGCTCAATGAATGAATTGGCAGGAGATTACAAAGATTTAGATAGATTTGATGCTAGAAAACGTATAGTTAAAGATCTAGAAAGCAATAGTTTAATGGAAAAGGTTGAAGATTATACACACAATGTGGGTTTTTCACAAAGAGGTGGAGAACCAATAGAGCCTTACCTCTCTGACCAGTGGTTTGTTAAAATGAAACCTTTGGCTGAAGATGCGTTGAGAATTGTTCAAGATGGTGAAATTAACTTTTATCCTAACCTTTGGGTAAAAACTTACGAACACTGGATGAATAACATTCGTGATTGGTGTATTTCTAGACAACTTTGGTGGGGACATAGAATCCCAGTTTACTATACAGAAGAGGGGAAGCACACAGCAGCTAAAAATGAACAAGAAGCAAGAAAAAAGTTAGGTGTAGATGATAGTGTTAGTTTAAAGCAAGATGAAGACGTTCTTGACACTTGGTTCTCTTCTTGGTTGTGGCCTATGACTACTATGAACTGGTTCGATGATGAAGGAAACTTAACTCCAGATAATAAAACTATGCAAAGATTTCTACCAACTGATTTATTGGTAACTGGTCCCGATATTATTTTCTTCTGGGTTGCTCGTATGGTTATGGCTACAAATTACTTTAAGCAAGAAATTCCATTCAAGAATGTATATTTCACTAGTCTAATAAGAGATGGTCAAGGTAGGAAGCTATCTAAGTCTCTTGGTAACTCACCTGACCCGCTAAATGTGATGGATAAATATGGTGCGGATGCTGTTAGATTTACTATTCTATATCTTGCTCCTCTCGGTCAAGACGTTAGAATGGAAGTGGATTTGGAAGCACAAGATATTCCTTCTATGGAAGTAGGAAGGAACTTTGCTAATAAAATTTGGAACGCTGGACGATTCTTAAAAATGAAACAAGAAGAGTTTGGAGAAGTTGAATACAATAGCGACAAATACTCTAAATCACTTGCTGATAAGTGGATAGAATCAAAACTTCATAAATCAATCAGCTTAATTAACGAGCACCTTGACAATTTTAAGGTTACAGAATACTCAAAAACACTATATGATTTTATTTGGAGTGATTTCTGTGACTGGTATATTGAATGTTTGAAAATAGAATCTTACGATAATTCTGAAGAAGAAAATCAACAAAAAGTTGCTTTTGGAATCGAAATATTCAACGAAGTTCTGAAGTTATTACACCCTGTTATGCCATTTATAACAGAGGAGTTATGGCACTTACTTAACAATTATAGTGATGACAAAAGTATATCTCAAGAGCAATTACTTGAATCATCAGATAGTGTTATTGATGGTGATGCAGTTGAGAGTTTTGAGAAATTAATCAACTTAGTCGATTCATCAAGAAGTTTGAAAGCAAGTATTCCAAGTATATCAGCAGGGCAACGAATGAAGATTAATTTTACAGCTTTTAATGATATAACAACATTAATATCTGAGAATAAGAAGTTAATGAAAGAATTGACAAAATCATCAGAACTTAATATCAACAACCCTCTAAAAGAGATTTCTATCAAATCAGTAACTAACTTTGCAGAAGTAAACCTGTACGTAGGTGACGCAATAGATATTGATCAAGAAAAAGACAGATTACAAAAAGAAATTGATAGATTACAAGGGCAAGTAAATGGCATTTCTAAAAAATTATCTAATGAAAGGTTCGTTAGTAATGCACCTGAAGATGTAGTCAATAGAGAGAAAAAGAAACTTAGTGATATGAGTAACAAAATTGACCAACTGAATGAAAGTTTAAATTCATTTAAATAGTATTTAGACTTTATACTATAATGTATTATATTGAAACTGAATTATAACATAAATCGATAAAACCGATGGAAAAAAACCCGAAACTATTATTACCTGGAATTGAAAATCTTCATGAAATTGATGTTTTTGAGAAAAATGGCGGATACGAGCAAGCCAGAAAAGCTCTCAAAATGGATAAGAATGAGATTGTTGATATAGTAAAGAAATCAAATCTCCGTGGTCGAGGTGGTGCTTGCTTCCCTACTGGGTTGAAATGGTCATTTATGCCTGATGGTGTTGACAAACCCAATTATCTTGCAGTAAATGGTGATGAGGCTGAACCAGGCTCGTTCAAGGATAGAAGAATATTTGAATATAACCCGCACTTGCTTTTAGAAGGTATTCTGATAGCAGGTAAGGCAATGAATCTGAAAGCTGCATATATTTATATACGTGGTGAATATTACCTATGGCAAAGATTGATGCAAAATGCAGTTGATCAAGCTTACGAGGCAGGTTATTTCGGTGAAAAAATGAAAGAAAAATTTGGAACTGACTTTCAAATGGATGTTTATGTTCACAGTGGAGCAGGTGCTTACATCTGTGGTGAAGAGACTTCACTTATGAATTCACTTGAAGGTAATCGTGGTTACCCACGTTACAAACCACCATTCCCAGCTCAAGTTGGGTTATGGGGTATGCCCACTACTGTAAACAATGTAGAAACAATAGCTACAGTACCTAAAATATTTGAAATTGGTGCAGAAAACTATGCTAATTTGGGTGCAGAAGGACATGCTGGTACATTGCTTTACGGAGTTAGTGGTCATGTAAATAAACCTGGTGTTTATGAATTAGAAACTGGTATTCCGCTTAGAAGTTTGATATATGATGTTTGTGGTGGAGTTATTAATGACAAGAAAATAAAAGCTGTTATTCCTGGTGGTTCATCTATGCCCGTTATGAATGCCGATGAGCTAGACACTAATATGGACGAAGAATCTCTGAAAAAGATTGGAACTCACATTGGTACTGCTGGCGTGATGGTAATGGATGAGGATACAGATTTAGTTGCTGTTACTTTAAGAATTGCACACTTCTATCACCACGAGTCTTGCGGGCAATGTACACCTTGTCGTGAAGGTTGTGGTTGGATGGAAAAAACTCTGAAAAGATTAGTTGCTGGAGATGCTACTTCCAAAGACTTAGATCTATTGATTTCAGTATGTAATAATATAGAAGGAAACACAATCTGTGCCTTAGGTGACGCTGCTGCTTGGGCTGTTCGTGGATTTGTGAATAAATTCAGAAGTGAATTTGAAGCAAAAGTAAAAGCAACTAGAGTATTTCAAGCTCCTAATATTGCACACGCTAAGAGAGCAACGGCTGACACACTTATTTACGAAAGTTAAGATTATAATATTTGAAAGAAATGATATTGATAGAGTTAGTAATGTATTGCTAACTCTATTTTTTTAATATGAAAAAAGATAAAATTGGTATTCTGGGTGGTAGCTTTAACCCAGTTCACAAAGCTCACTTAAAGTTAGCAACACACTTCCTAGAAACATACGATGCTGAAAAAGTAGTGTTTGTTCCTTGCTACGTCTCCCCTTTTAAAGTTGATGAATTCACTGCAAGTGCTAAGCACAGAACTAATATGTTGAAGTTAGCAACACAAGAAAATAGCAACTTTGAAATTAATACTTATGAAGTTGATAATGAGGAAGTATCATATACAATAGATACTGTAAATCATTTCAATAAACTGTACCCTAACGAGCAGCTATGCTTAGTCATCGGTGGTGACCAAGCCGAGAACTTCCATAAATGGAAAGATTGGCAAGAAATACTTGATATTGTCGATATATACGTAGCTCTAAGAAAAGGGTATAAGATTCCGACTTATAACTTTGAGGTATACAAAAAAGCTATCTATATGGAAATGCCTTTCGTTGAAATATCAGCTTCTGAAATAAGAGAAAACTTGGATAAACATAGTGAATATCTAAATAAGGAAGTTAAAGAGTATATATTAGAGAATGGGGTTTATTGATTTAAATTAGTAAATCTAACGATTACATATTTTTGTTTTCTCATTTCGTGATTACTACTTCTGATTTATACATTTTTCACTTATTCACTCTTATTCAACTTATCAAAATAGCTTTTTATTAACTCTTTGATGTCTTTAGAGTAATCAAGTTTCAGAGACTTGCGTAATTCCTCTTCGGACAATGTTTTTAGATATTCTTCAAACTCCAAAGCTTCTGGGCTATCGAGTGAGTATTGTGTACCAGATTTTGCTTCTCGCTTTTTCTCGTAGTCGCGTTCGTTGGTTGCTCTTGTAGCATCGAGCAATCGGGATAGAATTTTCTCTTGTCTTTCTAAAGTCTCCGGAGTAATTTTACCAGATTCCATAGCAGACATGATTTCTTGCATTTCTTTTGCTATCTCATTTAGGTCAGGTGTTTTCTTACCACTTTGTTTGGCATATTCTTTCTGCTCCTCAGCCAAATCTTCCAAAGTCTTTTTGGCATTGCCCTGTTCTCCTTTCAATCGGCCGTATTCAGCTTGCTTTTGCATTTGTGACTTACCGCCCTCGCCTTGACCTTCCGAGCCCTCTTTTCCGTTTTTGCCTTTTTGCATCATTTTTTTCAAGGAATTATTTATCATCTGTTGCTGAGCAGCAGCTTGTTGTAGCTGTTGCATAAACCCAGATCCACCAGGACTATTGCTCATACCCGGTGATGAACCACCTGAACCTTTACCCTTTCCTTTCCCTTTACCCTTTCCTTGACCTTGCATCTGGCCTATCGACTCTTGCATCTGACCAATAGCATTATTCATTTTAGCCATTGATTGTTGTTGTGATATACCAGCTTGACGTGTATTCCTCTCTGCTAACTGGTTCATTGCATTTTGCATCTGAGCCATTGCTTTACCAATCTGCTGGCCCATTTGTGGAGTAACTGCAAATGATTTTTCAGAAAGCTCAGTTAAGTTTTTTGCAACTCTTTCGAGGGATTCTTTTAGGTTTCCTTGTTCGTTATTTATCTCAGGTAATTGGTTCGAATTATAATTAGAAGCATTAGTCTGATTTTTTAGTTGTTCCTGCTTTTTAGACAGATTGAGCATATCTTGTACAGATTTTTTCATAGCATTCAGGGTTTCTCTGGATACTTTGTTCTCCATTTCCTGCTTCAGTTCAGACATTTTCTGGTTGAACTTACTCATACTCTGCTTAGCATTCTGTTGATTTTGCTGAGCTTCGCTATTCTTATTTTCAGACAAGTTCTGCTGAGACTGTTGCATTTCTTGCTGAGTATTCTCTTTGTTCAGAGCATCTTTCGCCTCATTGAGTTTATCTTTTGGCATATCATCTTGCTTAGAAAGCATTTTTTCCAAATCACTCATTTGCTCATCTAACTTTTTAAAATCATCAAGAAGTTTATTCTGCTTTTTCTCTAATTGTTCATTTGTCTCTTTATTTTTAGATTCACTTGTTTCTTTCTCTAAGTTTTGGAGATCTTTTTCTAATTTCTCACCCATTTTCTTAATAGCATCAGTCTTCTGTTCTGCTTTCATTCGCTCCAATATTTTCATTGTGCGTTCTATACTTTTCTTGAACTGCTCTTCGTCAAATTTAATATTCTCAAGAGCTTTTTGCATTTCATCTGGAGTCATTTTTTCTAACTCCTTGTTCATTTTCTCTTGTTGCTCTTTTAACTGAGGTATATCAACTTGTTTCAGTAGGTCTTGCAGTTTCATAAACTTATCAAGAGTCTCAGGAGACAAAATTTTATTCTCGTTCATTTCTTGGGCAGTCTTATTTATCTTCTTTTGAAGCTTATCTATATTCTCAGAGATATCTTTTTGTTTCTTAGCTATGTCCTGAGCTTGCTTCTTCTGCTCATAATTCATCTCTTGCTTCTTAGCATCTTTTCTGAGGTCTTGCTTGAACTCTTCAATCTCTTTTTGAAGTTCAGTGGTCTCTTTAATCACTTCAGCTAGATCTTTTTCAATCTCTTCTTGTGCTTTTTCAGATGACTCTATTACTTCATCAAGGAAAGGTAGCTTTAAGCTAATTGTTCTTGTTTTAGCTGATTTAGGTCCATTAACAATATCGTTATCAAATACTTCTAGATAAAACTCATACTCATCTTCAGGAGTGATGCCTATTTCATTCATATCAAAAATGTAAGTAGCTATCTGCTCTTTTTTACTCTTTTTTATAGTAATTTCCTGAGTGGTATATTCCAAATCTGGCGCAGTATATCTTGATTTTAATAACTTGTAGTTGAGATTTAGCTTTGTAAATCCATAATCATCAGAAATACCTGCATCAATCTGCACTAATGCATTTTCAGTGAGCTTCACATTATCTGTTGGGTATAGTAATTCAATTTTTGGATAATTATCTAATGTTGTAATAACACTATATTTTATTGGGTTGATATTCTCTACGTCATTGCTATCAGTCAATCTGAAATAATAATATCCAGACTTATTTAATCTCATTTTACCTTCAGCAATGTTGCTTTTTGTATTAAATGTAAGAGTATCATAATTTAACTTAGTTGCTTGGATACTGTCTTGAAGTTGGGTAACAAATATCAATTCGGCAGTTTTAAGACTCTTGTTAGCATTGATATTGAAAGTTGCCACACTACCGTTAAGTGCAACCAAATCAGCAGTATTTATATCAAATGTTCGAGATTTTTCACCAGTGTAATTTGGAAAGTTTAACAACCCTGTTAGCTTCTTTAGTGTAGGTCTTTCAGTTACAGTTACAGAAGCAACTTTTGTTTGAACTTCAGAGTTATACCAATCAGTGGAACCATAGAAACTAAGCGAGTTTTTAATGGAATTAATTTTATACTTATATTTTCCGTTGATCTCTTTCTTAATTTCTATTTTTTCATATTCCTCTTGGTTTGCTTCTTTGATAAGTAAAGAAATACTGCTAGGTGCAGCACCTTCAGAAGCAATTTCTATAGTAAAATCCTCACCACGCATTACATTGTATTCATCATCTACAATTGATATTTCGAAATTGGGTGAAGGAATGTATGACTGATTGTAGTTTAGAACTCTATCAAACGCACTGTTCAATGCAAAATTACTGATTATAAATGTTGATACTGCAACAAGCGAAATTAAAAACAATACTAATATATATTTATTATACTTCTTAGTGTCTATTACTTCTTCAAAGTTAAATTCACTAGTCTTGTCAGATATTACGCTTAACTGATGTTGCGCTAAATCAGAAGACATCCCTTTACTTTTGTTTAGCTGGACAAATATTTGAATAGCATTGGTTAATTTATCTTTAATTTGTGGGAAGTAATCCCCCACTATTTTCGATGTATCAATAATTCTATTTTCAGATTTTTTGCTTTCTTTTCCTTGTATTATAAAGAGAAATATACCAGCTATTAAAGTAGTAGCAAACGGTATATAGAATAGAGTCTGTCTTGTTGATTCGTTACCATTTATAAAATATTCAATTAATGACACAACTGAAAAGGTAACGGTAAAAATTGTAATTAGAGAAACAATATAATGAACAGAATCATACATTTTCTGTTTGCTTATTACTTTTTCTAATCTTTTGACAAGGTTGTTATATTTTAGTTCAGTATTTTCCATCAGTTAAGTAATGCCCAGATTATAATATTTGCACCAAATTTCAAGGATTTCTGTCTTACCTCTTCACTATCATTGTGAACATTGGGATCTGCCCAACCGTCACTTGGGTTTGATTCCAAAGTAAAAAAGACAGACATTCTGTTATTAATAAAAATACCGTAAGATTTAGGAGGTTTATCGTCGTGCTCATGAACCTTGGGTGGTCCATTAGAAAAATCATATTGAATATTATAGATGGAGTGAGTAAACGGAATTTCCATAAACTCCTTGTCTGTAAAAACCTTTTTCATTTCATTCCTAATATAAGAATCCAAACCATAATCATCATCTATGTAGAGGAATCCACCATTCTCTAAGTATATTCGAAGATTCTCAGCCTCTTTATTCGAAAAGTTGACATTCCCATGACCAGTCAAGAACAAGATAGGATAATCAAATAAATCATCTGACTTTAAATCAACATATTCATAAACAGGTTTTGTTTGTGTAGTGGTATTGTTTTTCAAATAACTGAGTAGATTAACTTCAGCTGAAGGATCATTATACCAGTCTCCACCACCAGAGTATTTGACTCTACCTATTTTTACTGCATCTGCAGGTAATAGTGCAAATGGAATTAGACTCAGTATTAAAATTACAATTAGCTTTCTCATATATGTCAATACGGTGGGAAGCTTTATTTGTTGTCAAAACTACATATTAGAATTTTCTTATCATCTTTTGCAAAATCAGGGTAAGCTATTAGCTCTAATTCATGTTCTTCTACTCTTAATGCTTTATTATTACTAGTAGCTTCTTTAATCTCATCTTCCAAATCCCCTCCTTTTAATAAAACTATTTTTCCAGTTGGTTTTATTAATGGGGATACCCAGCCTTGAATTTTATTTAGTCTAGCAACACCTCGTGCAAAAATGAAATCATATTTCTTTTGATGTTCTTTTTCAGAAGCTAAAACTTCCACCCTATCAGACCTTGTTTTTATAGTTTTTAAGCCAGTATGTTGAGCTAACATTTTTGTTGTTTTTACTTTTTTCTTAATTGAATCAACTAACAACATACTAATTTTAGGAGATGCAATAGCAATTGGTATACCTGGAAGTCCCCCTCCAGTGCCTATATCCATGCACTCATATTTCTTATCTAAATCAACATATTTCAAGACAGATAATGAATGAAGAATATGCGATTCTAAAATCATATCTTCATCTTTTCTAGAAATCAAGTTTATTTTAGCATTCCAATGCAATAATTCTTTTGTGTATCTCTCTATTCTTTCTCTTTGTTTTTCATCTAATACTATTCCATTTGCAGAAAGTATAGTCCAAAACTGTATTAAGTCCATAATGATTATATT
>JBDQHL010000055.1:0-9979 GCA_040264895.1 Bacteroidota bacterium | reverse complement strand
TGCATCTGGTGTAAAAATAAGATTAGGTATATTGAATTCAGTTAATTTAAATAATAATGGTTTATTTACTGAAGTAACTGATTTAATTACAGAAAATATAGGTAGTTATGTAATTGAAGAACAGCAGAGTTTACTTGATTCTACTGTTAAAGTGCTCAAACAAAGAAATAAAACTATTTCTGTTGCTGAATCATGTACTGGTGGTGGTTTAGGAAAAGTTTTTACTGATTTAGCCGGAAGTTCTAAATACTTTGAAGGCGGTGTCATTTCATATAGTAATAATGCAAAGATTAAATTGCTTGGTGT
Organism: Bacteroidota bacterium; assembly: GCA_040264895.1. Taxonomy (GTDB): domain Bacteria; phylum Bacteroidota; class Ignavibacteria; order Kapaibacteriales; family UBA2268; genus PGYR01. The sequence continues at coordinate 9,673 of JBDQHL010000055.1, read as the reverse complement.
CGACAAGCAAACATTGGATAAGTTTGGTGCAGTAAGCAGTCAAACAGCAAAAGAAATGGCTATGAATTGTAGAGACATTTTTGGTACAGATTATTCAATTTCTATTACCGGAATAGCTGGGCCAAGTGGTGGCTCTGAGGAGAAACCTGTAGGTACTATATTTATCTGTATTTATGACGGGAGTGACCCTAAGGTTTCAGAACTAAACTTGTCTTCAAATAATAGAGGTAGTAATAGGGATAAAACAATAGAATACTCAATATCAATGTTGTATAGAATACTAAAAAACAAATTTGAATGAAAATTTTAGCAATAGAAAGCTCTTGTGATGAGACGGCTGTGGCACTTCTTAACAATAACGAAGTTTTAAATAATGTTATTTATACTCAAGAAATTCATAAGAAATACGGAGGTGTTGTTCCGGAACTTGCATCGAGAGCTCACATAGATAAGATATCTGTTTTAACTAAAGAATGTATAAATTCTACTAACACAACTTTCGAAGAAATTGATGCAATTGCTGTTACATCTGAACCTGGACTTATGGGTGCTTTGATAGTCGGCTCATCTTTTGCGAAGGGACTAAGTATTAAATATAATATTCCAGTTATTCCTATTAATCATATCGAAGGTCATATATATTCTGGTTGCATTGAAAATACAAACCTTGATTTTCCATTTATATCATTAGTTGTTAGTGGTGGACATACCTCACTGTTTTTAGTTGAATCATTTACTAAATATGAGACAATTGGAATGACAAAAGATGATGCTGCAGGTGAAGCATTTGATAAAATTGATAAACTGCTAGGATTATCGTATCCTGGTGGACCTATAATTGATCAATATGCAAAGAAAGGTAAACCTGATAAATATGATTTTCCAAGATCAATGATACATTCAGATAATTTTGATTTTAGCTTCAGTGGTTTAAAAACATCTGTAAGATATTTTGTAAATAAGAATTTTGACATACCTATTAGAGAAGATGATTTGAATGATTTATGTGCATCAGTTCAAAAAGCAATAGTTGATGTTTTAGTCGCTAAAGCTGTAAAAGCATCTAAGAAATATATTATAAAAAGTATTGTTATTGGTGGTGGAGTTTCAGCCAATTCACTTTTAAGAGAAGAATTTAGCAAACTAGAAAACAATGATTTTAAAGTAGTATTGCCAGATATGGAATACTGTATTGATAATGCAGCCATGATTGGTTTTTTAGCAGGGAAAAAATTAGAAGAAAGTAAGAATTTAGAAGATTTTTATGATTTAGAATTCAAAGTAAGTTCTAGGCCAAGTAGAGCTGCAAGATAATAAAAGGAGAAGAATAGATGATTACGATAGAAAATTTAGAACCAAAGATAGTGTGGGATATATTTCACAACATAACAAAGCATCCAAGACCATCAAAAAAAGAAGAAAAAATCGTTAAGTATATTGAAGATTTTGCAAATAATCTCAAATTGAAAATTAAGAAAGATACACTAGGTAATCTAGTTATTTCTAAACCAGCAACAGAAGGATATGAAAATCATCCTGGTGTTTGTATCCAAGCACATGTAGATATGGTAACGGAGAAGAATAGAGATGTTGAATTTGATTTTGATAATGATCCAATTCAAACTTACGTTGAGGATGGATGGTTAAAAGCTAAAGGTACAACTTTAGGAGCAGATAATGGTATTGGTTTAGCTATGGGTATGGCGGTGCTTGCTTCTGATAATGTTAAGCATCCACCTTTTGAATTACTATGTACATTAGACGAAGAAACTGGTCTAACAGGTGCGTTAGAATTAGGAACTGACCTATTAGATTCTAAAATTTTGATTAATCTTGATACTGAAGATTTTGGTTTATTTACTATAGGGTGTGCTGGTGGTATGAACACAAAAGCCAGTATTGATTTGGTAAAAGAAAAGCTAGGTGATAATTACAAAACTTTCGAATTGTATTTGAAAGGATTAAAAGGTGGACACTCTGGTATCGAAATACACGATGAAAGAGGTAATGCTGCAAAAATTATTAATAGATTTCTGATTGAACTCAATAATAGTTTAAATTTAAAACTTCATTCCATTGACTCAGGTGATAAACATAATGCAATTCCAAGAGAAGCTTATGTTAGATTTTCAATACCTGATGATCAAGTTGAAAGCCTTAAGAATATAATTAGTATTCAATCAAAAGTAATTGATAATGAGTGGAAGTTTAAAGAACCAGATTTAGAATTTGGATACAATAGCATTGAATCTATCGATGATTCCATTACACTAGGAACACAAGAAGATATACTTAATGTAATAAATGGGATACCACATGGTGTAATTAGATTTACACCAGAAATACCTGAATTAGTGCAAACTTCAAATAACTTAGCAAGTGTTAAAACGAGCAATGATAAATTAGAAATATTGACTAGTCAAAGAAGTATTATTGACAGTGAAAGAGACGCTATAGCCAGTTCAATTAATTCTATCCTTGAGCTAGGTGGATTCAATATTAATAAATCAGCTGGTTACCCGGCTTGGGAACCATTAAAAGGTTCTGAGCTAGTTGATATGGCAGTTAAGACATATAAAGATGACTTTAACTCTGAACCGACAATAGAAATCATTCATGCCGGTTTGGAATGTGGTCTAATTGGTGAAAAATACCCTCAAATGGAAATGTTATCATTTGGACCTACCATTAAAGAAGTTCACACCCCAAATGAAAAGGTGGAAATACAGTCAGTTGATGATAGCTGGAAACTATTAGTTAGTATACTCGAAAAACTATAATTAATTTTTTTTATTTGCTAATAATTAGTTTCTTAGTCTCTGTTCCCTTTATTGTTTTTAATAAATAGAAGTAATGACCAGGTAATAAGTTCTTTGAATTTAATACTATACTATAGTTACCCGATTCAAATGACTTATTACCATTTAACAGAGTTTTAACTTTATATCCTGAAGCATCATAAACCTCAAGAATTGGAATATCTTTCTCAATTAACTCAAAATCTATATTAGTAACTTTATCAAAAGGATTAGGATAATTCTGACGTAAACTATTGGTATTCTTATAGACTACGTGGGATATATCACACTTCTCACCAGAGTTAAATGAATTATTCTCTTTTGAGCTAAAGATATCTAAAAAGTAAATATAATCAGAACCAAAATTACTAACAGTAACATCAAGTAGAGTTGTTGTATCTTTCGGAATAGTAACCAACATTGTTAATTCTGCTACTTGACCAGCTCTAAGAGTATCTACATCTGTATAAAATACATTTAAGTTTCCATGATTTACTAAGTCAAAATCAACATTACCAGAATTTAAAGTATTACTTGCATCCATATACATTAGTGAGTAGGGATCATATTGTACATTCAAATCAAAAGTCATATCTATCATCCAATGAGTTTGTCCATTGTAAATTGCCATTACATCATTATTTATATATAAAGGAATAATAACTGTATCCCCTATTATACCATGTAAAGTATCTGGAATAGAAAATCCATTTTCATCTACATCTGATAATAATTCGAATGGTGGTGCATAACCATAACCCTGAATATTATTTGAATCAATCATCAAACAAGGATCTATAATAATTGAGTTTGAAAGGCTGTAATATTCGCCTATTTGTTTTGGACAAAATTCAACAATTACTTCAGAAATCATTCCAGGATAAATAGTGTCAGATTTATTTGGAATTATTTCAACTAAACTAACATCTGGAGGTAAATTTAGAACATCTGATAGATTATAAGGTACGTCTCCAATATTTTCTATTCTAAAGGTATCTAATCTGCAATCCAATACATTTACTGTATCAAAATCAATATCATCCAATATACTAAAGTCAGAATTTAGAATAGTAGCACCAATTGTTGCTCTATCGTGAAGTAGTTCATAAATAATGACACCTTTTGAATCAAATTTAAAACTATCTAATGCAAATGTTGTACTAACTGTTTGATTAACTATAGGAGTAAATTTTGCATAACAGAGTGGAGTTATAGAATCTACTTGGCAAAAATTATCCAGTTCAAAATAAACAGTTGAACTGTCTGTTTTGAAAGCATTTACTTTTGTGTCATACTGAGTACACAAATCTAATTCAGGATTACCATTGAAATCAATATAATTACTCTCGACACCTATAAAGTCAAAAAGAGTAGTATCGTAATGAACTTGATAATCAATATCAATTATTTTAGCAGGTACTTGTCTAGATGCAAATATTGGTAAATATAAAGTATCACAACTAATAACATCATAGTTTGTTATGGTATCTACAGCTTGTTTAAAATCAAATGGCATAGTAAATGGTGTAGCAAATCCACTACCAAACACTATCATTGTAGTATCAATTCCTTCACAAGGCTCTGAAAAGTGTATTTTGACCTTTGCCTCATAATCTCTATATACTCTAGGCTTGAAATCTATTCTAATCATCAAGGCATCTTCATCAGGACTATAAGTTATAGGCATAGCTCTTCCCAAGCTATCAGATGCAAAGAAAACATTTTCATCAGGTTCAAATGTAATAGAGTCTATAACTATCCTCTCCCTATCAGGATTAAAGGATATACCTGGAATAGTAATTCTTTTAAAATTTGGTGCTGCAAATGTATCAACTACAGTCGGAGGAAATATAGAGTACAGAGGTGTTGGCTCATAAACTAATGTTTGTCTTCCTGCAAGATATCTTTCATAAGCAGGGTCTAGTCTCCAAGGTTCTGTTTGACCATCTTGTGATATTCCATGAGCAGCTATATGCATCATTGCTGAGTGATCCAAACTATCCCTAATTGATGGTGACTTCGGACAATAAGTTATTTTTACAGAATCCTTCTCCAATGGAGGAATACTATATGGCATTTCGTTTCCATTATTGGCATATTTTGATTCCCAAGTGAAATACTGAGGATATGCAACACCAATTACCCCAACGCCATCTATCCACATAGAATCTATGACAGCATCATTCACTCTAGAATTATTAGATAGAACTATATTAGCTGATTCACATTCACAATTTTTAACAAAACCAAAAGTTACTAATGTATTAATAATTTCTAAAGGTATTATTTTTCCTCTTCCAGAAAAACTTGCTCTGTTTTCTACTGGACATGGTGAGCTACTATATGAAATTAATTCTGATGAATAGTCAATTGGTGCAGACGGTTCGAATTGAACAATTACATGAATTGTATCTCTTGGATTTAATGTAATATCAATTGGATTATTTGGATAAATTATACTAAAACCAGCTCCTATATTTAAGCTATCCAAATGCACAGGTATTGAAGATATATTTTCCAATATAATTTCTTTAGTAGGTGTTTCACCTACCTCAATAGTACCAAAAGCATTATTATCTTCCATGAATAACTTAGGTAGAGCCGAACTTCCAACTATTTGTGCAGTCCACTCTTCCCCATCGTTATCTTTATAATTCAAAAATGCTTTGTCTACCCTATCACTAACTAAGTCATTTGGTGTGTATACAAATCTAAATAGAATGCTATCACCCGATGCTAGATCAGTACTATAAGTAGCAAGAGATGGTATATCTGAAACAGGTTCAATTATGTTAAACTTACCTTGTGGATCAATGAGGTTAAATTCATCTAAGTTTAGACTCACAGGTGATTTATTTACGATATAAACATCTTCAATTGAATCTTGACATGCAATTACATTTTCTACCTTCATTACATCAGGATTGAATTCAAACTTATCTATTATTCCTGTACCTTTTAGTGTAATACAACCAGATGAATAGCAACCAGTTGCAGGTGTTTCTTGGAAACATAGTTTATCAAAATATAAAGAATCAGTCAATGGTCTGAATCTCACTCGAACTGATCTCTCCTCACCTGGTGGTATAGTTGCAAATCTTCCTCCTGGGAGGTAATAGACCTCAGCTCTACTTAGGCTAAAACTAACTGTAAACTCATGAATACCATTATTTCTTATGTTAATAGTTCTTTCACGTTCTTGTCCTACAAAAACATTTCCAAAATCAACAGTATCTACTGTAAATGTTAAATCAGGATGTATAGATCTTCCAGAAACTAATATTGGTTTTTTTAACGTACAAACACCAGCATCAACAATTATAAATACTGTATCTTGAAAGTCTCCAGCTTGAGTTGGTACAAACCTTAAAAGTTTCACCTGATACGATTTATCGGGCTCTAATACTTGAGGCTGACCTGGTGTAAATCTTACAAATTGAAAATGTTGAGGAACTATAACATCAGTTACTGTTATATTTTGACTCGATAAATTCTCCCAGTAAAATAACTCTTCATCAGATGGAAAATCTTTACAAATTGTACCAAAATCTAATGAGTCAACTGGCTCATCTTCAGTACCAAACTTAACGAGACTTAATATGTTTTCAACTTCACCTGTAAGTGGAATTATTCCAGCTCCTTCACAGATGTCAGTTGATTGTACTCTTAGTGTGTCATAAAAGATATTAGCTTCATTTCTAGAAGTAAACCTTACTGTTAAATCGAGACATTCTCCTGGCGCTAAAGTGACTGGTAGACTTGGTGAAACCAATGAATAGTATTGAGGTAAATTAAAATTAGCACCTGTTATTATAACATTTTTTGAAGCTCCAAAAGTATTAGTATTATTACAAACTTGTATAGTTTTCTCTCTATATGGTTCTTCAATACATTGAGCTTTCAGTATTCCAAACCCTAAAGTATTAGCATTATATTTTAATTCTGTTTCTCTTGTTATAGTCCACCAACGATCATTTCCAAGTACTAAGTCATAGCCACAAACATCATCCCTTATTACTCTTATTAATGTTCTTATTGACCCTATGAAATCACTATCTACGTAAAAGTCAAAAGTTACAGGTTGGTTTGGAGGCAAATCAACACGAGCAGCAGAATAATCAAAATATTGTCTAAAATCAGGATGAATCCAAAGAAAAGCACGAGATCCACATAAAGATGTGTCCATAACAGTAATACTGTATTTTTTTCTTCTTTCACATTTAATAGTATCAACTCTGCTGAAACTAGTAATTACAAAAGGTCGGTATTCAGGTCTATCATTTTTTGACTGTGTCGTTGTTAATCCTGATAACAAAATTGCTTTGTTATTACCTGTTACATCACATGTTGTAAAAACACCAGGAGCTTCATTACATCTAAAATAAGCAATTAACCCATTTTCATTTCCATTTCTTCTTTTGTCTTTTTCACAAATTATTTCAGTTTGAGGTAAAGCAGTATTCCAAAGTTTGATTTCATCCATTACTCCTCTGAATGTTCTATGACTATTATCATTAGACATTTCATTTGCTCTACCAAATTGAGTATTATTACCGTGTTGCATGAGTGTTCTGATAGGATAACTACTATTGGTTTCTTCAGCTACTAATTCACCATCTAAATATATTAAAGCTTCATTTGTACTTCCATCAAAAACTGCTGCTATATGATGCCATTCATCATTGAAGTCTATAGGATCTGTTTTTGCAACAGTATTATCAACATCTCCTAATTCATAATCGGGATGATTTAGTTCAAACACAATTCTATTATTTCTATCATAGTATAATTGCCACACATCAGACTTATCAAGTGTAGGTCCCCATTTTCCTGCAAAATAGTTTCTTCTTCCTTGTTCAAGATTTGGTTTCACCCACATCTCAACTGTCATAGCGTTAGTAATAGAATTCAATGTAGCATTATTATTCAAATTCATGAATTGGGCAGATTGACCATTATTTTTGACAAAATCTAATCCATTACCAATACATCTAGTTAGTGGCCATTGATTACAACTCTGTGATAACAAAGGTTCTACATTAGAACTTATAAATAATAGAATCGTTATGACTAAATATTTTATCATTTTACTACTTTTAATGGTGAGCTATATCTTCTGTTATTAATTGAAATAACTACTGAGTAAGAACCTGATCTCAATCCGTTGATTTCAAATTTATTTTGTCCACTATTTAAATAGCCATTGTGAAGTGTTTTTACTATTCTTCCATCAACTGAATAAATATTAATTTCTACTGATCCTGACTCAACTAAATCAAACCTTAAGAAGCTAGTTTCAGATTGATATTTTGGATTTGGATATAGTTGCACCCCAGGTCTTCCTGAGTTATATACTAAGTCTTTGACATGAGTTTTTACTCTTGGTTTCAATATACCCATAGGTAGTATTGGTTCTCCAAATATGTCTGTAACATCATTTTGACTACCACCAAACCATGTTTCTATAAAGTCAGTGTATAACCTTCTAAAATCAAATTGGAATCTTGGATTTCCATTTCCGTCCAAATCACTTAGATTGGGTGGATCTCCCTTTCTACCTGAGTCAATATTATCATCGTGAGCAAACATAAACATAACATTACTAGCACCATGATCAGATCCTCTACTACCATTGTCATATGCCCTTCTTCCAAATTCTGATGTAGTAAGACCCGCGACTCTATGAGCAAAACCTTGTAAAGTAGCATCAACCATAAACTTAGATATTGCTTCAGATAACTGTCCCAATAATATAGGATGTTGACCAGACATAGGATCATTCATTTGTTGAACATGAGAATCAAAGCTACTTAGTCTAAGATGATATACTTTAGTTTTTAAACCACCAGAGATTAATTTGGCTATTAGACCTAATTTTGAAGCTAAACCACTTTGAGGATATTGAACCATATTCTTTCCTTTATCAAAGGCTACTTTTATTTCACTTGAGTATATTTCTGATTGCTCTGCTATGGTATGAATAAAATTATATTCATTAGCATAATAACTATCATCATTTAATTTTGATTCAAATGGAGCTTTACCAATTCCCATATTATAAAATTGTGTAGGGTTAGTTAGTGATATTCCCATATGCCCCTTTTCAGAGCGTAAAACTAAAGGTACCTCACCACCTATTGATATTCCAAGTGGGTGCTCTGGAATCTCAAATGGGAAATTATCTAATTTAGATGCAAAATATCGGCCTAGCCATCCATCTAATAGTTTCACATTTGGATCAGTACTAATAATACCACTAGACCAAATATCAGAAGATCTAAAATGTGACATAGTATAATTTTCGTAACCAACTCTTTCAATAACTGCCAAATTACCGTTTCTAAGTAGCCCTAAAAAGCCTTCATTTTCTATATTATTTACTAATGCAGGATGTAAATACAAATCTGTACTTTGGAATCTTACTGCGTCCTCTGGGTCTATTGCAATATTGGGTCTAAGATTATAATATTCATCTTGAAATAATGGTATAACTGTATTTAAACCATCATTACCACCAAATAAATCTATCAGAATCATAACACTATCATCTTCTAAAAAATCACTAGAGCTTTGTATAGTATTCATTCCTTTGGGTTGCGAACGTAATTTTAATGGAACACTTAGTGCTGCTCCAGTTGCCATTGACGTTGTTATAAAATCTCTTCTTTTCATATCTATACTCTTGTGATTATGATAAATTAATATCTGGAAGTTTAGAAATTTCTTTTAGTAATTCATTTATGTAATTAATACAACTTTCATTTTTTGAATTATAAAGTTGTTCCCATGAAGATGAATTGAAACCAGAGTTACTTTTAGCTCTGTTAACAATTGATGCTAATCGCTCTTCAGTACTAACCTTTGGAAGTAAATAC
>JBDQHL010000054.1:0-10250 GCA_040264895.1 Bacteroidota bacterium | reverse complement strand
TAATAAACCTGCTTCTACTTTTAGAATTGATAAATATTTTGTTGAAGATATTAATTCAATTTATATTATTGTTAGAGAAAATTTATGGGACTTAGGGTATGCCGTAAATCGGTACTTTAGAATTAATGGATTTAACAAAGAACCGAAAATTAGTTTTTTAGGACCTGTTTTTTTTTATAATTACGGTGTTTTGTTGGATGATGAACGTTTAATATCAATAGGAATTCAAGATACAAATACATTAGAACTTGAATATTATTTAGGTAGATATAAATTGGACGAAAATGGGTTTGATTATGAAATACTTGGTGAGACTGGCAAAAGAGTGCTCAAAGCGTAACATGCACACAGTGATGATACTTTTATACTTTACAATAAACGTGGTGACTTCTGGAAACAAATTGAAGAAGGAAGAACAGTTACGAATATAAAAGAAGAAGCAAAACCCCCATCAATTTGGACTTATCCACCCTATCCAAACCCTGCTATAGACCAGATAAAAATACGTTTCTATTCAGGTGTGATGAGTGACATAAATAGTTTGCAATTGAAAGTTGTTAATATTTCTACTGGTCAAGAGATAAAGGGTTTAGATTACAGCATAACTACTAATAATAATTGGAATGGAACTCTAACCCTAGAAACTAATAAACTACAATCTGGAAGCTATTTGTTAGAGTTTAAGCTAGGCGACAGAACCACTACAGAGAAGCTTATAATAGCTAGGTAGTTGTTGTTAATTATAAGATTCATACGAAATATCAGCAAGCTGATATTTCTCTGAATGACATTAGATTTACACAAGCCCTTTCATTTTTGAAAGGGCTTTTTTGTGCATTTCTAAACTTTTAACAATGGGTTGCAACCCATTGTTAAAAAAAATACGGATTCTTTATGTAGAATCTCAATTTCATTTTCCATTAATACTAATCATAATTAAGCAATAGAGTATTAATACCTCACTTGAAACTTCCCACCCAACAAAAACAGTTTTATTAGTAAGTTTTATAACCTTATTAACTGAGGTTCGATATGAAAATTACAGCAAGATATAATGATACTAAGAGAGTAAACTCAGATAAATTGCAAGCGATGGAACGTGTAATTGATGCATTGAAAACACTTAAATACCGAATATTAGAACAAGATGTGAAAAATGGTTTTATAACTGCTCGCAGCAGACTAAACATATGGTCATGGACAGAAAAAGTGATTGTTAACATAGATGATTGTGGTCATGTGAGAGTCGAGAGCAAATGCACCTTACCAACCCAAGTGGTTGACTGGGGTAAGAACCGCAGAAACGTAGAGAAAATATTTGGATTGATTGCATAGGCATATTTAATAATTTGTTTCTATAGCTAATTGTAATTAACTTTCAATTTTTTGAGACGTTTTACGTTCTAATGTGTCTCTATAGTTGAAACTGGAACAAATAATAAATTATTTTATGAAATATATTTTAATATTTTTATCTCTAACTTTTTATGCTTCTGCACAATTTGGCGACCCTCCGGCATATCAGCCATATAATTTAGATTTTGAGAACTCTGTGGTGGGTGCTATGCCCACCCAGTGGTCTTTATCTACAAAGTCACAACAAGAAGGATTTCAAGCAGAAGCAACAGCTGAAAAGCCATATAGTGGAAAATACTGTATGTCGATTGAGCTTCACAAAGATACTGCTATCGGCACAGGTAGAACAGCTGCCGCACTACACAAATTCGATGCTACTCCTTACAAAGGTAAGACAATAGTCCTGTCTGCAATGATTAGAGCCGAAATAACTGGAGATGGTCATGCTGGTTTCTATCTAGCTGAAAGAACTATTAATAATCAATATCCCTTTGTAAATACCAATGATGAGGACCCAATAGTAACGAATACCTGGAAAAGGTATATGGTTAGGCACACTGTAACCGAAGATGCCTACTCAATGAATATTGGACTTTTCTTAGAAGGTAATGGAAAGGCATGGATTGATGATATAGAAATTGATGTAGTTGAAGTTATGGAAAACTCCATACCAACTAAGAATGTAGATGATAATCTTGCTGAAAGCTTATACTTATTCTCAAAAGCTTATGGAGCTACTAAATTTTTTCACCCATCGGATGAAATAGAAAATATAGAATTTGATACTTATTTATTCAATACAATTAATGAATTAGGAAATACAAAAGATTATAAAAGCGTAATCAAGAATAGAATAAATAGAATAGCCCCCTTTGTTAAGTTTTTCGAAAGCCAAGAAAAAGCTGATAAGTACCGAGTAAAAAAGCCCAAATCTGCAATAGAAAGGGTAGCAGTTGCTAAAATGACTAATAACCTATTTGTACCAGATGGTGACCTAAGGTCTGGTACAAGCAGACTGAATATATACGATTCTAGGTTGCAAAGAGAAGCGGCTACATATCAAATAATTAGTGCTAAGAATGTACAAGGCAAAAAAATCACTTATAGCACAATGGCAAAAGTAGATGGCTATGGTGATGATGCTTATGCAGAGCTTTGGTTCAGAGTGGACTTTGAAGACAGAGGCAAAAAGCCTCTAAATGTAAGGCACGACGAAATAATAACTAAAGATAGTTGGAAGAAGTTCAGTATGGATGTTGATATTCCGAAAGATGCATCACAAATACGTATCGGTTTGGTTTTCTTCGGAGAAGGAAGAGCATGGTTTGACGAAGTGGAAATTTCGCAAACTAAAAAAGGTATCACTATGGACTACAAACCAAAGAACTTTACTTTCAATAAAAAATGGGCCGAGAATAGAATTCAGAATTGGAGTATTCCCAAATCAGCAATAACTACTGGCTATACTTTTACAGTTGATAACTCAAAAGAATCATATGATGGTGCTTCATTACTATTTAGCACTGACAAAGAGAAGTATGTACCTTTACCCAAAGAGGGTGAAATTTGTAGCTATATGATTAGCCCAGAAATGTGGTTAGCTATCCCACTAACTGTCTATGATGATGGATTCAGCACATTGCCAAAGTCCACTACACCTAATGAACAGCAAATTACGTTACATCCTAATGACTATAGAACTAAGATTGCTACTATTATAGAAATGTGGAACTATATTCGGTTTTATTCTGTAGTTAATAAGAGCGAAGAGGAGTGGAAGATACTGCTCAAAGATTATGTGAAAAAAGCTGCAAATATTCCAAGCGTGGAAGAGTTTGAATTTTTGCTAAATGATATGCTTAAACTAACAAATAATGTTAGGTCAGAAGCATGGAGAACATCGAAAACAAAGGACTATACATTGCCATTCATAGTAGATTTGGAAGGGCAAGAAGTAAAAGTCTTGAAGTCTGCCGACAGTAAAATAAAACCAGGTGATGTTATAGTAAGCATAGATGGTGTAATGCTTAGTGACTATTTGCCAACTATGGTAAGTAATTATGCTGGGCAAAATGAACTTTGGAAGAAGAAGAAGGCTTACTACAAATTAGCAGCTGGGGACTTCAAAGAGATTTCTTCAATAGGAGTCGATAGAAACGGTAGTGCTACAGTAGTTGAAATTGAGCGTAATCTGACTTCAAGAGAGATGCATATAGTTAGACCTTTAACTCTAGAATGGTTAAGCGATGATATCATATATATTGATGGCACTCGGTTGAATGACTTTGAGATGATGGAACTAATGAAACAATTCGAAAATGCAGAGGGTATGGTAATAGATTTAAGAGGTGACGCTCTACTTTCGGAGCATGTACTTGGATTCTTTGTAAAGGAAAATTTTCCTACATACAAATGGAAACTAAGAACATATACTAATCCATGCGAAGAGCCATTAACAAAAGATTTAGATGGCTATGTAATAGCCAAGGAAGCTAAGCTGCCCCAAAATGTTGTATTTATCTCTGGGGAATCTTCTGTAGGAAAATCAGAAACAATTCTTCGACTTGCTAAGCATTATGATATTGGAACTATAGTTGGTGAAGAAACAGTTGGCTCTTATGATGTGGTAAATAATATCAGATTACCAGAGTTTTACAACTTCTCAATGGGTATATACCCAATTAGTTTCGAAAATGATAAAAATATAAAATATAAATCAGTAAAACCCGACATAAATATAAGTACTAAGGGTGATTACCCTAACGACCCAAAAATTAAGAAAGCTGTTGAAATATTAGAAAAAAAGTTTTAAATTATTAGAAATATTTATAATTCAATAAGAGAAATATATTATGAAAAAAGTGATTATTCCGGCTGTAGTTGCACTAGTTGCAGCTTTGGCATTTGTAATGATGACAAGCCAATCAGAAGCGGCTTCGAAGAAAGGTAAATTTGCTGCATCAATCACTTGCGATGGTTGCAAGATGAAGATTGAAAAAGGCATGAAAGATGTCGACGGTGTTAACTCTACTGAAGTTGATGTAGATGCAAAAACTGTAAACGTTGATTATGACCCAGAAGTAATTACATTAGCTTCTTTGAAAGAAAATGTTGCTAATCTTGGATTTGAAGTTAGTGATGTTAGCGATAATACAACTAGCAAGAAAGAGTGCTCAACTAGTGATAAAGCTGAAGGCGGATCTTGCGATACTGACAAGAAAATGGCATCAAAAGAGTGTGGCTCAGAAGACTGTTGCACAGACAAAACTCTTAAAGCAAAATAATCAATTAGCTAAAAGCAAAGTTTTAGAAAACCATTCTACCTAGTAGGATGGCTTTTTTGTTTTGTAATCATCTAAAATGATTTCTAAAAAATTCCTTATATTTGTTACAAATATATAAATCAATAAAGTGGCTATATGAAAATTGCTATCTATCCTGGTTCATTTGACCCAATTACCAACGGGCACATAGATGTTATAGAACGAGCAACAAAAATGTTCGATAGGGTCAATGTGGTTATTGGGATCAACTCTAAAAAGAAAACAATGTTCACTGAAAATGAACGCTTGGAAATGGTTGAAGAGAGTTTGTCTCATCTGCCATCAGCACAGGTGGCGTTCCACTCTGGACTTATAGTTGATTATGCAGTTGATATTGATGCTACAGCTATTGTCAGGGGTCTTCGCTCAGTAACTGACTTCGAATACGAAATGCAAATAGCACTTATGAACAGGAAAATGCAGCCGTCTTTGCAGACAGTATTCCTAATGCCACATGAAAAATATACATACCTGAATTCGAGTATAATTAGAGAAATAGCTCGCTACAAGCAAGACTTGAGTGAGTTTGTACCTGAACCAGTAGAGAGAAGATTGAAAGAAAAATTTGACTATTAATATGATTTCTAAATTTGAAATAAAAGGTGAGCTTTATAGCTGTGATTTCTTGAAACCACTTAGTTTGGCTATACCTTTGGTATTCAACGGTGAGCAACCGAGCAGCTATGGCGTTCCTAAAGCCATAAGCAATGCATATGAAGATGGAAACTTTATTGGTGATGTCAGACGCGATGGCTCGTGTAATTTTGAGACGATAGAAATGACTCCCCACTGCAATGGTACGCACACCGAGTGCATAGGACATATAACCAAAGAACGAGTAAGTGTGGCGGATTCACTGAATGTAAGAATGAGCAAATGTGCTCTCATTAGCATAGAGCCGTTTAGTGCAAACACTACTGATGAAAAGTATAATTCAACTATGAATGAGACTGATAAAGTTATCACAAAAAAACAATTAGAAGAAAGATTGAAAAAACATAGTAGTTTAGAATTCAACTCTTTAGCTATCCGGACATTACCGAATAGAGAAAGTAAGAAAACCGAAGATTATACTAACTTACCAGCTTACTTTACGAAAGATGCGATAGACTATATATTTGAGTTAGGTATTGACAATTTGTTGGTTGATTTGCCGTCCATCGACAGATTATACGATGAGGGATTGATGACTAATCACCGTGCTTTTTGGCAGGTTGATGAAGATAGAAACATCAATGAATCCACATTGCAAAAAACAGTGACAGAGTTTATATTTGTAGAAGAAGACATAAAAGATGGGTACTATATATTGGATTTGCAAATCCCCCCGTTTGAATCGGATGCAGCACCTTCCACACCCATATTATATAAATTGGAAAAATAATGACAGATAAGTTTACATTAGAATATGCCCAAGAACAAGACAAAGCAGATGAGTTAAGGGAGTATAGAGATAAATTCCTTCTTCCTACTGATAGCAATGGAGAAAAGAAGCTTTATTTTACAGGTAACTCATTGGGTTTACAACCAAAAACTACTCGTGAATACATTAGTCAGGAGTTAGATGATTGGGCAGCACACGGAGTAGAAGGACATCACGATGCCAAGAACCCATGGCTTCCATATCATGAGTTTGTAACCGAGGGACTAGCTAGAGTAGTAGGTGCTAAACCAGAAGAAGTTGTGGCTATGAATAGCCTAACAGCAAATTTACATTTACTTATGGTGTCTTTTTACAGACCAGAAGGAAAGAAGAAAAAAATTGTAGTTGAATATGATGCATTCCCATCAGATATATACTCAGTGAAGAGTCAAATTAGATTTCATGGTGGTAATCCAGAAACAGATCTGATTTACTTGAAACCAAGAGATGGCGAGCACACTGTAAGACAAGAGGATATAGAAGATTTGCTCAATTCCAATTCTGATGAGATAGCTTTAATTATGCTAGGTGGTGTAAACTACTACACTGGTCAGCTCTTCGATATGAAGAGAATAACAGAAGTTGCTCACAAGAATAATATTGTTGCTGGGTTTGATTTGGCTCACGGAGCTGGTAATATTCATCTGAAACTGAATGAATGGGGAGTAGATTTTGCAGCATGGTGTAGTTACAAATACTTGAATAGCGGTCCAGGTGCGATAGCTGGTATATATGTTAACGAAAGACATTTTTCTGCTGATTTACCTCGTTTTGAAGGATGGTGGGGACAAAACAAACAAACACGCTTCCTGATGGAAAGAGAGTTTGACCCAATCAACACCGCTGAAGCATGGCAACTATCTAATCCCCCTATTTTCCAATTGGCTGCTCTTAGAGCATCATTGGACATGTTTGATGAGGTAGGTATGGAAAAACTAAATAAAAAGACAGTAAAGTTAACTGGTTATTTGGAAGAATTAGTATTATCACTTGGTGATGATGTAATAGAAATAATAACACCTTCTTATATAACTCAAAGGGGCTGTCAGTTGTCTATTAGAGTAAAAAATGCAGATAAAGAGTTATTCAACAAGGTAACAGAGAGAAATGTAATAGCTGATTGGAGAGAACCCGATGTAATACGAGTAGCTCCAGTTCCTATGTACAATTCTTTTGAAGATTGTTTCAGATTTTATGCTATATTGAAAGAACTAATTGATTAAAAAGACAAACAGAATGAAAAATTATACTATAATAGGTGCTGGTTTAGCAGGCTCATTAATGTCTATAATGCTAGCTAAAAGAGGTCATAAGGTTAAGGTATATGAGAAAAGACCAGATATGAGATTAGAAGAAATATCAGCAGGTCGTTCCATCAACTTAGCCTTGTCAGACAGAGGTATTGCGGCTTTGGAAAGAGCTGGAGTTGCCGACACGGTGTTGAAAGAAGTAATACCAATGAAGGGTAGACTAATTCATAGTACTGAAGGTGATAAGCAAATACAACCTTATAGTGGAAGAGAGGGAGAATGGATAAACTCTGTTTCAAGAGGTGGACTCAATATGACTTTGATGGATGTCGCTGAGGCTACAGGAAATGTAGAGTTTGAGTTTGAAGTTGGATGCAAAAGAATTGATTTTGAGGATAATAAAATTACAATTGAGAAAGCTGATAGACAGAGCAGTAGGGTCGAGGAGTTTGAAACTATAATCGGTGCCGATGGCGCTGGTAGCTATGTTCGCCTGGCTTATCAATTAGGTGGAATAAAGAGATTTAATTTTTCTCAGCAGTTTCTGGATCATGGATATAAAGAATTAGAAATACCACCAGCTGAAGGTGGTGGATATCGCATAGCTGATGATGCTCTTCACATTTGGCCGCGAGGTACATTTATGATGATAGCATTACCTAATATGGACGGGAGTTTTACTTGCACTATGTTCATGCCTTTTGAGGGAGAAGTGGGCTTTGAAAGCTTAGACACAAGAGAAAAAGTTGCAGAATTCTTTGATGAGTATTTTCCTGATGCAGTTCAGCATATGCCCACACTGTTAGATGACTTTTTCACAAATCCTCATGATAAGCTTGGCACAATAAAGTGTTATCCATGGGCTATTGGTGGGAAATCAGTTCTGATTGGTGACTCTGCTCACGCAGTTGTTCCATTTTATGGACAAGGTATGAATGCATCCTTCGAAGACTGTAGAGTCTTAGATGAGATATTAGAAAAATATGATGATGATACAGAAAAAGCTTATACTGAATTTGAGAAAGTGAGAAAGGCAGACGCCGATGCTATAGGTGATTTAGCTGTTCAGAATTACTTTGAAATGAGGGATCATGTAGCTCACAAAGATTTTCAGATTAAAAGAGATATTGAGTTAGACCTAGAAAAGAATCACAATTATAATTCAAAGTATGCTTTAGTAACATTCTGTGAAGATATTGGTTATAATGTTGCTAAAAGAAAGGGAGAATTGCAGGACGAATTGTTGCTGAAGCTTATAGCAGAAGGAAAGCACAAAGAATTAAGAAATGAAGAGATTTTAAAAATAATAGAAACTGAAATAAAAATATAATAATGATATACGTACCTGATCATATAAAAACTTTACGTCCGTATAAGTCGGGCAACCAAGTTGGAAAAAAAATTAGCCGTGAACAATTTAAAAAATTAGTTAATCTTGCCTCCAACGAGAACCCGTTGGGTGCTTCACCCAAGGCAGTTGAAGCTATTAAAAATAGTGTAGAAGATATAGCAGTTTATCCAAACCCTGCTGCTACAGAATTAGTTAATGCTATTGCTAAGCATTTTGATAAAGACCCAGACTGTATAATAACAGGGAGTGGCTCAGACTCAATTATTGCTGATGTGTTCAAAGCGTTTACAAGTGAAGGACAAGAAATTATAACAGCTGGTGCTACTTTTATCGGTGCTTATGTGAATGCTAAAAAACTTAATAGGCATCTGGTAAAAGTTGATTTGAAAGATGATTACTCTTATGATTTAGATTCTATGCTTAGAGAAATAACAAGGTCTACCCGAATTGTTTACATAGCAAACCCTAACAATCCTACTGGTATGATGGTCACAAGAAGTGAGTTCGAGAAATTTATGGAAGAAGTACCATCTGACGTGTTAGTTGTATTAGACGAGGCATATTACACTTACGCTGGAGAGTATGAAGATTATCCAAATGGTTTTGATTATGATCATGAAAATCTAATTGTTTTACGAACTATGTCTAAATCGTATGGTTTAGCAGGAGCTAGAGTTGGATTTGCTTATGGTCCCAAAGAACTAATTGATTACATGTACAGAGTAAAGCTACCTTTCGAGCCAAACATATTAGCTCAAAAAGCTGCAGTTGCTGCATTAGATGACGATGACTTTATTGTAAAGACTACTGAAACAAATAGTAGAAACTTAGCAAAATTGAAGACATTCTTTACCAGTATGGGTGTTAAGCATACTGATGGAAAGGCAAACTTTATAATGGTTGAACTCGGTTCAGAAGATGAAGCACTAAGTTTTGCTGAGCAATCATTGCAAAATGGTTTTGTAGTCAGACCTCTTGGTGTGTTTGGACTTGACAATTGTCTGAGAATTAACTCTGGGACAGACGAACAAACAGACAAAGCAATAGAAGTATTTAGACAAGTTATAGAAAATTTAAAATAAGAGATAAATATGCGTATAGTTTTAGCTTTAATAATTTCATTACTACTGTTTGCTTGCAATGAACAGAATAAAGAAGAAGTAATAGAGACTCCTGATTCAACAGTAACAAGTAGTGAACTTGAACAAACTAATGAAGACACACAAGAAGAGTTGGACCACGAAGGTAGCTTTGAAGGTCAAATTACTTATAAAATAACTTTTCAGACTAAAGGCAATCCAAAAGAATACGCTGGAATGAAAGATGTTTTTGGTGATACAGTAGTAGTTACTTTTTCTAAAGGAAATTATGCTATGGAATACACTGATGGAAGGATACAATATATTAAGTACCTAAGAGATAATTATCAATACAGAAAAATGATTTGGTTAGACACCTTGTATTTCAATGATGCAAGTTTTGAGAATTCTACTTTATTTTCAGCATCAAAGTCTAAAACAGATACTAAAATATTAGATAGAAATGTT
>JBDQHL010000053.1:0-10579 GCA_040264895.1 Bacteroidota bacterium | reverse complement strand
AGTAGCTTTGAGTTATAATTTAATACAATATTGTATCATTTTTTATTTGCTAAAATTAAAGAATTGTATTAAATTATAAAACTTATGTGTAAGAGTGTGTCAGAAATATTCAACACTATCAAAATAAAGAACTAAATTTTTATAAATATTTTAAGGAACGCTTATGTTTGGAAAATATACTAAGCTTATGTCGCTCTTCACTTTAGTTGTTTTGTTAACTGCTGCAAAGCTTTCAGCAAAAGACGCTAACGGTGCGACATTGTATATGTATGGAGCAACTATTGAAGCAGTTGCACAAGATGATTCTGATGAAGGAATCTTATCTAATAAACAAATCAAGATTATCAACCTGGGGCCTATTATAAATGATCCTGGAGTTGACTATGCACCAACTATCTCAGCAGATGGTAAAACTTTGTTTTATGTATCTGATAAACAAGGTAGTATTAAGAATGAAGATGATGATTTCTCTCATGATTTCTGGGTAGCTAAGAAAGCTGACCGTATGGATACTATATTTAATGATCCATATAATCTAGATCCTTCAAACAATATGGGTCTTAATGGTGTTAATACTGTTCTACACGAGGGTGCTGCTTCTATTGCTGCTGACAGACAAACATTATATTTCACAGCTTGTGATAGACCAGATGGTCTTGGTAACTGTGATATCTACAGAACATCTATTCAAGGTGACCAATGGGGTCGTCCTGTAAACTTGGGTAGAAATGTAAATAATAAGAATTTCGATTCTCAGCCAACTATCACTCCTGACCAAAGTAGAATTTACTTTGTATCAACGAGAGAGGGTCCTAATTCGGATGGAGAAGAAGATGTAACTAATTTTGATATTTGGTACTCTGATTATGATTTCGATTTAGAGGAGTGGGGTAAGGCTAAAAACTTAGAAGCTATTAATACTCCTGGTAGAGATGTGTCTCCGTTTATTGCGGCAGATGGTGTTACTTTGTTCTTCGCTTCTGATGGACATGAGCCAAATTATGGTGGTCAAGATTTCTACTATACTAGATATGATGCTGGTTCAGATACTTGGATGAAGCCACAAAATATTGGTACTCCAATTAATACAGAAAATGATGAGCAGTTTATTACATTACCAGCATCTGGTGATATAATTTATTTCTCTTCACAAAGAGAAGATTTGAGAGGAGCTCAAGGTAGCTTTGATATTTATATGGCATTCGTGCCATCATTCTTCAAGGCAGTTAGTATAGCTGGTACTGTATTAGATGAGTGTACAGGTGAGTTTATTCCTGCACGAGTTTCTATTAGAAATCCTATTACAGGTGAGCTATACACGGATGAACTTAATGATAGTCACAGAGAGTTTGAAAAAATTGTAACTAATGACTGGTATGGTGATCCAAAAGATAACAATGAGTATATTAATTTAGAGATTACTGCTGAGCATCCAAGTTATGGTAAAAGAACAATTGTACAAAGAATTGATAAGCCAGGCATAACTAATGATGCTGGTGAAGAAGGTGAAATTGCTCTAGAATACAACTTTGAGGTAACACTTGGTAACAGACCAGTAATTACTCCGGATGTTGACAAAGCTGACTATGTCATAAAAAATGCAACAAATAATCCAGACATTGCAGACTTCAATGGTTTAGTAATGGAGGAAGTTCTTAGTTGGGATTTATACCCTCTACTAAATTATGTATTCTTCGATATTGGTTCTTCTACTTTACATGATAGATATATCAAGTTTGATAGCCCAAGCAATTCATTCAAAGCTGCATTTACAGATACTACTATTCCTGGTGGTACTATGGATAAGTACTATCACGTACTTAATATCTATGGTTTCAGATTAAATCAGTATCCAGATACTAAAATTACATTAGTTGGTTGTAATGATAACAGAAACGAAGGTGAAAAAGGTAATAAGGAACTTTCTAAAGCAAGAGCTCAGACTGTTTATGATTATTTAAATAAAGTTTGGAATATCAGTGAAGATAGAATGACTATTCAAGCTAGAAATTTCCCTAAAATTAAATCGAATCCTAAAGATTCAATGGGGCTTCAGGAAAACAGAAGGGTAGAAATTCTTTGTGATAACTGGGAAGTTGTAAAACCAGTATTTGAAAAGGACCCTAAGACTTTCCCTCAGCCAGTAACTATGAATTGGAATTTGGAAAATGGAATCGATGAATCAATCATTGCATCTAGAAGAATCGAAATTCAAAAAGGAGGCGAAGACTGGAAGACATTAGAAGATGTTGGTAGAACAGAATCTATGTACAACTGGGATTGGAAATCAGAAGATGGTAAATATCCTAAAAATGAAGATAGCTTTACCGCAAGATTAGTAGTAGTTTCAAAAGCAGGTAAAGAGTGTATCTCTGAGCCAGTTGATGTACCAGTAATGCAAGTTTCTTCTGAGCAGAAATTGGTTACTCAAGGTGCTGATACTATGTATGAAAACTATAGCTTAATTCTATTTAAGTTTAATAGCTATGATGCAGGTCCACTTAACGAAAAGATTATGAATGATTATGTTTATAATAGAGTTAGACCTGAGTCTAATGTAGATGTAATTGGTCACACTGATGTTGTTGGTTTATATAAAACTAATGCAAAATTATCTGTGAACAGAGCAAAAACTGTACACAAAGGAATCAAAAGATCTTCAAAAGGTAAATATGCTGGTTTAGAGATGAGAGGTGTTGGTGAAGATGAGCCTCTTTATGATAATAATTCTCCAGAAGGTAGGTTCTATAACAGAACTGTACAGGTGTTAATTAAGACTCCTATCACTGCAGAAAAATAAATCTAATATAAATTAGAATGTAAAATTAAAATGCCTCGTTGGTTTAAACGAGGCATTTTTTTATGTAAATTGCATTTATGATGACTGAAGAAATAGATATATATACTGATGGTTCCTGCTTAAAAAATCCTGGTAAAGGTGGGTGGGGAATTGTGATTGTTGAAGATAACAAAGTGACTGCTGAATATAGCAAAGGTTACAAGCATACAACAAATTCTCGAATGGAAATGTATGCAATCCTTATGGCTTTGAAGTATGCAGAGAAGAATAAATCAAAAATCGTAAATATAAAATCAGATTCAAACTTTATTGTTCAAGCTATCAACAAAAACTGGTTACAAAACTGGGTTCGTAAAGGTTGGAAAAAAAGCGGAAACGAACCGGTGGCAAATGCGGATATATGGAAACCAATATACAAGCTATACACTGAGTTATCTGATGAAGTAGAAATAAACTTTATTAAAGTAAAAGCTCACAGCGGGGTAGAGTTCAACGAAGAGGTTGATGATTTAGCGAAAGCTGCTGCTATGCAGGATGAGCTTCATAATGATAAAGGATATGAAGGGAGTGATACAAATAGCTCAGATTCTACTCTTTTTAAAGAAGTAAAGAACAATATAAATATACAAAACGTAGATTATAATGGTGTTCATTCCCTTAAAATTAAGCAAGGAACTAAAGAAATAATTGTTCCTATTAACAAGATTAAAGAATATTTGAAATGAGTTTTAAAAATTATACATATGTAGCAATTATTTTATTCCTAAGCTTTGGTTTGTTTCACACTGCTGAAAGTGATGAGAAGTTACTTAGTAAAATTGCAAAGAAATCTGAAAAGCAAAATTGGAATAGTTTAAATTATGGTGATTTGATTGTAGAAGTAGGCGAGCAGTTTATGGGAGTACCTTACGTAGGCGGTACGTTGGACAAAGACAAAGTAGAATCTTGTACAGTAGTCTTAGATGAATTAGATTGCGTTACTTACTTTGAGACTACACTCGCAATATCTAACCTAATTGCATCTGATATAGAATTGAATATGAATAATATTTATGACGAGGTAGAATATACTCGTTACAGAGACGGCACATTAGATGGCTATGAGAGCCGATTACACTATACTTCGGAGTGGATATTAGACAATATACAAAAAGGTATAGTTAAAGATATTACTAAAGATTTAGGCGGAGTAGAATTAAATATAGATGTTTACTTTATGTCTGAAAATTCAGATAAATATAAATATTTGAAAAACAATCCAGAGCTCACTAAAAGAATATCAGAGATTGAGGATGATATCAATAATAACGAATTCTTTTATATTCCAAAGGAAAATATTGCTGACATCGAAGACAAGTTACAAAGCGGCGATATTATAGCATTGGTGACAACTATTCCTGGTCTAGACTATGGACATGTAGGAATGATAAATAAGAAGGGAGGTGTTGCTAGATTTATGCATGCTTCTCAGACTAAAAAGAAAGTTATGATAGATAAAAGTATATCAGAATATATATCTGGTGTTTCTAAATTTTCTGGTATAACTGTATTGCGTCCAATTAGACCTGAGTGATATGAAGCAATTTCTATCAAGATTCCCTAAGCAATATTACTTCTTTAATCTAATATTTATGTTAGAGCGAACCGCTTGGTTTATTCTAATAATACAAATACCTATATTTATTGCTCAGAAGGGTGTTGGTGGCCTAGAGTTTACACAGGAGACTAAGGGTATTGTATATCTGTATTGGGTGTTACTACAAAATAGTTTACCTCTAATCCTTGGTAATATTATTGATAAGTCCAACCAAAAGCTAAAACTGATCTTGGGTTCATTGTTAATTCTAACAGGATCATTTTTCTTTTTTGGTATGATTCAAAATATGTTTGGACTTCTAATAGGGATTACTTTGGTTTCGTTTGGAGTAAGTATTTTTAATCCTCTCATGAAAGGGCAAATTAGTCATTATATTTCAAAAGATTATTCTTCATTGGGTTGGGGACTACATTTCTGGCTTTACAATCTGTCTATTTTTATCATA
This sequence comes from Bacteroidota bacterium, assembly GCA_040264895.1. Classification (GTDB taxonomy): domain Bacteria; phylum Bacteroidota; class Ignavibacteria; order Kapaibacteriales; family UBA2268; genus PGYR01. The sequence continues at coordinate 5,737 of JBDQHL010000053.1, read as the reverse complement.
GCTATTCCTTATTCAAACTTTTTACGTGAGTTGGGCTGGGAATATTTATTCATGGGTTCTGCTGGAATATATATAGTAGCCATACTTCTATCAAAGTTGCTAAAATTTAGAGAAGTAGAGACAGTTGAAGGAATAGCTATACAAGATGTTGTAAAAGGTGTAATTAAGGTAATGCAAAAGAACTACACTTTCATCTTTCTTACATCTATGGCTGGCTTTGCGGTAATATATATGCAATTCTATGAAACATTACCTAATTTCATCTACGATTGGTCAGATACAAGCAATATAGTGAATACTTTATCTCTTCCTGAGTTCTTTCTCATGGATACTTGGGCAGGTAAAGGTATTGCATTTGAGTGGTTATATAATATAAATACTGGACTTACTTTATTATTCCTATTACCATTTTCATTACTGTTAGCTTACAGGAATATATTAAAATCATTATTAGCTGGTTTTATTTTATTAATTGTTGGTTTTTTCATTTCAACACTTTCTATGAATGGTATTTACTTAGTAGGCGGGTTTATAATATATACCATGGGTGAGCTTATAACCAATCCTAAGTTTACAGAATATTTCGATTTTATTTCTGATGAGGTAGATAAGTCAACCTACATGGGGTTATTATTCTTCTCTAATCTTATTGGCTATCCAATTGGTGCTTTGTTAGGCGGATATTTATATGGTAAATTTGGAGAAAAAGCAAGTTTAGCAAAACAGTATCTCATAGATAATTATGGGATTGATGTAAATTTGAATGATGCTTATCAGAAGCTAATAGAGGTTAGTAACTCGAATGAAATCGAGACAACAACTTTATTATGGGAAACCTATTCTCCATTTATTTCTTTGTTGCCGTTTGTAATTATTGGTGTAATATCTTTGGTAGGACTTTTAATTTACAGCAGTCTTATTCGAAATAAGTAAATTCATATATGTAGTACTTCGAAATTAATCCATTAGGATTTTTAATGAACTCTTCAACAATCCTACCATTTTTATCAATCTTGTAACCAGTAGTATAATAAATGTTACCATTGTTGTCAGTAGTAATTCTCTCAAAATAATTTTCATCTAAGCGATATACTAAGCTGTCTTTTTGAGCTATATCGCCATTGTTATTTATTGTATAAGTTACTCTTAAGTTGCCACCATCATACTTATTGTCATACAAAACAGTATTATCACAACCACTATCATTTATACAATTTTTGATACTTATAATATTACCATTATTATCGTACGAATATTGTTTCGAATCAACGACTGCGCCATTAGTATTTGTTATTTCTTCACTAACTACTAAGCCATTTTCAATGATGGATGTAACTGTTAGCTCTTTTATTACTTTATCACCAATGTATTCCGAGATAATTTCAATCTCTTTATTCTTTTCGTAAGTATATGAAGAGGAAGATTTGAGTTTGCCAAATTCATTATAGCTGACTCTGTTAATTACTCTACCTTGATTGTTATACTTAACTTCTTCGACTATATATTGTTTTGCTTTATTAATTGGCGAGACAGACCATTTAGTTTCAGTTTTAATTGTTTGTGAACTATCAAGCTGCGGTCCTAACGCGTTTTCACAACTCGCTAGTGCAACTAAAGTACAAATAATCAATATGTTATAGAAAAATTTCAAAATATGTCTGTGTTTAATATTATTTAACTTAATAAAAAAATGTAAAAAAAAAAGCTCTTTAAAATAAAGAGCCTTTAAAGTGTAATTTATTTTACTTTATTGAGTTTAAATAAGTAACGCTCTTTTTGACTGTTAATTATTAAGTAGTAAGTCCCAGATGGAATATTGCTCAAATTCAATGGTTGTACTGATGACTTTAGATTTATATTTCTTAGTTCTTCACCTGTTTGACTGATAATAACAACATTTTCTACAGTAGAAAATATTTCTGCAGGGATTTCTAAAGTTACTTCATCTTTTGCAGGATTTGGATAAATTGAAATACTATTGTCATCTGCAAATTGAACTGAAGTTTGAGGACTTGTTGTAAATGTCCATACTTCTGACCAGTCGTTAGAAACTCCTTCATCATAGGCTTTTACTCTCCAGTGATAAGTTTGTCCAAACTCTAAGTCTTTTAGCGATAGTCTATCAGTATCACCAAGTGAGTCTTCTACAAACATATTTGTAAATGATTCATTTCTTGACACTTGAACCTTATAACTATCAGCTCCATCAGTCTTAAACCAACGCACTACTACTTCTTTCTGATCTAATTCATTTGTACCATCTTCTGGTAGATTAAGTAAAGTTCTTGCCAGACCTGTAGAGAAATTCCAAGGTTCAGTCCAAGCACTCAAAGTGTCACCTAATCTTGATCTGACTCTCCAATAATAAGTTTTATTATTCTCTAAGTCAATCACTTCATATTCACTTTCAATAGATGTAGTATTCAGTAACAGATTACCATTTTCAAAGTCTGGACTATCGTTGAATTGAACATCATATTCATAATCATCTATATCTGTCCAATCTAAAGTTACCGTCAATGGTTGACCACCACTATTATTAACTGGGCTTATGTGAATAGGTCTTTCTTGACCTGTCTTGAAAGTCCAAGTCTCAGACCAAGGACCTTTAACACCATTAGTGTCAGTACCTCTAACTCTCCAATAATAATTAACATTAAATTCTAAATCTGCAAGGAATTGAGAAGTATCAGCAATTACACCATCAGAAATTGGAATTGAGAAGTCAGCCAACCTTGATACCTGTAATTGGTAATCAACTGCTTCTAATACAGGATTCCAAACAAATGTAACTTCATCTGGTGCATTTACCATGTTATTTTCAGGAGATACTAATATAGGAGCAGCAATACCGGTTCTAAATTTCCAGATTTCTGATAACTGACCTTCACTACCATCTTCGCTTTGTACTGCAACAGCCCAATAATACTCAGTTAATGGATTTAGAATTTCTGCTTCAGTCAGTGTATATGTAGTATCTTCAAGCATAGTTTTAGTCAATACAATATCATTGAGTAAACTATCAGTAGCTACGTATAGCTTGTAATTTTCTGCATCTTCAAGTGAGCTCCATAAGAAAGTTGGAGTAAGCACTACTGAAATAGTATCTTTAACTGGTTCGATTAATGTTGGCGGTCCAATTATAGTTGTAAAACTAAATGTTTGTGACCAAGGTCCAAAGACTCCACCAGTTTTACCTCGTACTCTCCAGAAATACTCGGTATTTGGAGACATTTCATAAAATATCTCATGCTCAGTTTCTGAAGTTATAACCTCCTCGTATGAGAAGAAAAATGCATCATTAGCTGAAATTTGATATTGATATAAGTCTGCTTTAGCAGCTGATTCCCAATCAAATGTTAGATTGAGTGGTTGATTCATTGACTCATTTTCTGGACTTGTTAGGCTTGGACTTCCCATAGTGTTGCCATTCAAGTATTTATAGACTAATTTGCTTGTGAACAATAAATCTCTGTTAGTGTTCATAGCCATCGAATGAATCTTACCTGAGTTATAACCTGTATGAAGAGAGTCCCATTCTGTACCACCATTAGTAGTATGATAAACTCCCCAGTTCCTAGAAAGACCAACGTAAATATCATTAGCAGAACCAATAGCCATTGATTCAATTACTTGTTGGGGTTGAGACGATATTGCGTCACGCGGGGCCATATCTATATTTAATTTGCTAAAACTTACACCATCATCTTTAGATACATAAAGTCCATCTGCTGTACCTAGATAGAGGTTACCATTAGTAAATTGCATGTCAAATATTCTTTCGTCGGTCGTATAACCAGTTTCTTGAAATGACGCACCAGCATCTGTAGACTTAAAAACTTTGTTATCTTGATCTGGACCAGATTGACGATACATATATATGTCACCACCTGGTGAAGTAGCTAAAAGACCCTCCGTAGATGAGGAAGATGTATCGTTCTGAATTCTAGTCCAATTATTACCACCATCAGTGGATTTGTGTAATTCTTGTCTTACTGTTGGTGGCATACCATCCTCTACAAACAAAATGAAAGCGTACATATCATCATTAGGGGCAATAGTGAAATCTATCATAGCATCGTTCGCATCACCTGGAGTTGTGAATGTCCATGACTGACCTTTGTTAGCAGATAGTGAAATATCATTTTCTCTAACTGCAATTAATTGACCTTTGGTGAAGAACAATCTTTCTACCATACCACCAGGATAATTTGTTAACTCAGTCCATGAGTCACCCATATCATCAGTAATATACATTTTGTCATTCACATTAAGTACAAAATCATCTACAACTGAAGTAATATAACTTTCCTTTTGAAATGTAGCTAATGACAAGTTCTCCCAAACTTTACCGTCACCAACTGAGTTCCTAACAATTCCTCTATCATAGTTATATGCAAGTAAGGTACCGTCTGAGAGTTTGGTAATATCAACCACACCAAATCTTCTTAAATTTGAAGGTAACCAATCTGTTACTGGTAGAGGGTTATAGTACCAAATTCCATGCATCCTTGTACCAACAACAGCTCCTTCATCTGTGTAAACAAACGAAGTTATTTGTCTTCCTTTTAGTGAGTCAGCTAACGGCTGATACTGAGACCATAATAGACCTGCATTGTCTGATTCGAATAAACCATTGTCATTAGTTGCCATCAAAATTGTGTTGTTGTCAATTACTTCAAATTGGTTAATGAACTCTGTGCTACCAGTTCCAGAGCTATTTGTACCAGAGTTAGCATTTCTCCAGCTATAAGATAATTTTTCAGCTCTGTATGCTCCATCACCATATGTACCGACTAAAATAGTAGAGTCTGGTGTGATAGAGATTGCAGTTATGTGGCGTGACTCTAATACTGAGTTCAAACCTGTATTTTCATTTGGTCTGCTTATATCTGACCAAGTAGCTCCACCATCAGTAGAATAATGAAGTCCTGAGCCATAGGTTCCAGCATAGACAGTATTATCATCAAACGGGCTAACGTAGACTGATGTGACATTTAAGTTTTCGTTGAAGTCTAATCTAACCCATAAATTACCATCATTGGTAGACTTATAAATACCATCTCCTTGAGTGCCTATGTAGACATTTTCTTGACTATCAAATGTAATATCATTAATAAATAAGCTGTTTAGTCCATTGTTTTGAGCTTGGAAAGATGTTCCTTCGTCAGAAGATATATAAACACCGTCGCCCCAAGTTCCAGCAAAAACTAGATCAGAACTATTCGCTTTCAATACATTAACTCCTTCGTAATCTGGTGCTTTAACTTTAACTACAGTTTCTGTAGCACTTAAAGTATATGTAAATACACCAATAAGTAATAGTAGTAGTGATTTGTACATAAATAAACCTTATTTTGTTTGAATTTTTTTCAATTTAGTGATTTTTTTACTTTTTTCATTATCTTCTATGGCAAAAAATAGTAATTCTCGTATTGTTCTAACAAATTTGAGAATAAATTGTTACAAAAAATGATTTTTAAGCTTTGCTGATTTTAAAAGCTGCTATACTTTACATTAATAAATAGCACAATTATTAATAATATGTCAAGAAACAAAATTTACATTTTAATCATTATTTCTTTGGTATTAAGTTACACCGCTGAACTGTATCCTGAGGATATAGATAGTCTAAGGAGTGTTAACTTTAAGAATGAAGAAAGTATTGAGTTTGTAGAATATAACCTAAAACTATCAAAATTATTTAGAGATACTGATTATGAAAAAAGTATTGATT
>JBDQHL010000052.1:0-10640 GCA_040264895.1 Bacteroidota bacterium | reverse complement strand
CTTTTTATATATCGAGCAATAAAAGTATATTTGTATTATAACAAACCAATGTTGTTTATAATGAAGTATATAATTGTATTCATATTATTTAGTTCATCTCTGTTTTCAAATTTGATAGAAAACAATGAGGGGAACTCTATTGGTATAAATCACGAAGATTCTGACCATAAGTATGATAACCAATTAGTAGTATTTGAATATATAGTTGCTAATAAGAAGAGAATCCCACCAAATGAGATTAGTATTGATGCTCCAGTTATATCTGAGATAGTTGATATTAGTAGCATCATACCAAATAAACACGGGCACTATGTACTAGGGATAAACAATGGTATTAGTAAATACAAGATAACAGGTCTGCTACCAAATCGAGAGTTTATTATTCATTTTATAAAGCAAGATAGAAGTCCAGATAAATATATTGGTCTAACACGCGGCTCGACTAATGCATTAGAGCCATTAGAGCCACCCACAGCTCTCCGAATGATAAACATTATAAATGATAAGGTGGAGTTAGATTGGACGCAACCAGAGGGTGCAGATGGCACTATACTAATAGTCTCTAAGGATAGATTACCTCAATTACCCCAAGATAGTACAAAATACAAAGCAAATAATAAATATGGAACAAATTACACAGTCATAGATGGAATTACATACACTGTATTTATGGGTGATAAACCTGATGAACCAGTTGTAATTGAAAATCTAGTAGAAGATGGTGTTTATTACTTTCAAGTAATATCTTATAACGGTGGTAATTACAATTTCAACTATAACACAAAAGCTACACCGACCAATACATTCGCATATAACAAAGGGAAGATACAAGAATGAGTATAGAAATCAAAAAAGTAGCTGGTGCTGCTGACAAGAAAAAGTTTGTGAATAGCCAATGGTTATTCTACAAAGACAATCCGAACTGGGTAGCTCCTATCAAAATGGATAGGATGAAGCTTCTGAATGAAGAAAAAAACCCGTTCTTCCAACATGCTGAAATTCAACTATTCCTTGCATACAAAGGGAAGGAAATAGTGGGTAGAATAGCTGCAATAACAAATAAAAACCATAATAAGATTCACAATGATAAAGTTGGATTTTTCGGTTTTTTTGAGTCTATTGATGATCAAGAAGTAGCTAATGCTCTTTTCGATGCTGCTCAAAAATGGCTAACATCAAAAGGGATGGAGGACATACGTGGACCGGTTAACCCATCTACTAACGATGAGGTTGGTCTATTAGTCGATGCGTTTGATATGCCTGCGGTGATACTAATGACTTACAATCCGCCATACTATCAGCAATTGATAGAAAATTACGGATTCAAAAAAGAGAAAGATTTACTAGCTTACATACTTCATCACGATAGCTATGCTAGTGAGAAACTAACTAGAATGCAGCAGATAGTTCGTGATAGAAAAAAGATTACCATCCGTCCGCTTAACTTCAAAGACAAAAAGCAATTCAAAGCAGATGTCAAAACTCTGAAAGAAATATACAACGCTGCTTGGCAACCCAACTGGGGTTTTGTAAAGATGACAGATGCAGAATTTGACTTCCTTGCTAATGATTTGAAGACTATAGCCGAACCACGTCTGACAATTATAGCTGAGATAGACGGTAAGCCTGCTGGTTTTGCGTTATCATTGCCTGACATTAATCAGTCACTTATTTACAATAAAGGCGGTGGAATACTAGGTGCAGTTTGGAATCTATTTACTAAGAAAAGTAAAATTGATTTGACTAGGATTATCGTTCTTGGTGTACTACCAGAGTTCCAGTCATCAGGTGTAGATGCAGTTCTGTATTATGAAATAGGTGAGACTGCCTTTGAACTAGGTATGCCTAAAGGAGAAGCGTCATGGATTTTGGAAGACAATGAGATGATGAAACGTGGATTAGAGACCACGATGAAAGGCGAAGTGTATAAAACATATAGAATTTTCCAGAAACCGATTGGCTAATCCTCAATATCTGGTTGTCTTTCTTCTATGTTAAAATTAGCAATCTGTTGCTTAATAGATTGTATCTCACCATGGCTAAAACTGGTGAGTGATGCCTCATGCTTCTTATCAGCTGTAACCATAAATACACGGTTTGTATCATAAGCGATATGGTCTATATCTGAGACTGTGAGCTTTGCGTGCTTGAATCCAGCCATAGGTCTGAACTCTATTTCATCGGCACTGAATTCGAAATACTCTGCAGGTATGATAAAGTGAATAAAAAGTCCGTAACCAATAAAGAAGAGCATATTCCACATAGTAGTTTCCCACTCGGCATTGCCATCAGCAACTTGCATAACTGTAGTCACTATATAAAAAAGTAGCACTAAGCCACCAAAGCCATAGGCAATCTTTCGGGTATTACTCGATTTGGTTGAGATTACTTTCACTTAGTTTGCAAACTCCTTAACCGCAGCTATTACGGTTTCTACCATTTCGTCTGTCAAATCAGGGAACATAGGCAATGAGATTAACTCATCTGCAGTTGCTTCGGTAATCCGGAAATCCCTTCGCTTATAGCTTAAATAACTGTACGCCTCTTGTAAATGAACAGGAATTGGGTAGTGCAAACCAGCGTAAATCTCACGTTCTTTTAAATAGTCGAGTAATGAATCACGCTTCGCCTTGCTCTCTAATCGAAGTTCGTATAAGTGGTAAACGTGCTTTGTGTTCTCTCTCTCTTTTGGTGGTGTCATTCCATCAATTTTAATAAATGCATCAGTATATCTTTCTGCCACGCTACGTCTTTGCTTCGTCCATTTGTCCAAATGCTTCAGTTTAATGTTGAGTATTCCACCTTGTATTCCGTCCATTCTGTAATTATAACCAATGTCAGTGTGTTTGTACTTAACTGGCTGCGAGTGATTACGTAGCAATCTACTTTTCTCATCAATCTCATGGCTATTCGTTACCAAAGCACCACCTTCGCCATAAGCACCAAGATTTTTGCCTGGGTAAAAGCTAAAGCAAGCTACGTCACCAAAGTTTCCAACTTTCTCGCCATTGTACTCTGCCAGATGAGCTTGTGCTGCATCTTCCACCACTTTCAGATTATGCGTTTTGGCTATTTCCATAATCGGAGCCATATCTGCGGGCTGACCGTAAAGGTGGACAGGGATAATCGCCTTAGTCTTATCAGTAATCAAAGCTTCTATTTTGCTCGGATCTATTGTATAAGTGTCTTCCGTTACATCGCACAGAACTGGAGTAGCACCAACATAAGAAACAGCCCAAGCAGTCGCCACGAAAGTATTAGCGGGGAGTATGACTTCATCGCCACAACCAACATCAAGTGCAAGCAAGGCAACGTGGAGAGCGGAAGTACCAGAGTTGACAGCTATGCAGTGATTTACATTGTGAGCAGTGGCAAAGCTCTTCTCAAATTCCTCAACATAAGGGCCAGAGGCATAAGCAGTGGAGTCTAATATCTCCAAAACCTTAGCATCTATTTCACTTTTTATATTTCTGTATTGCGTTTTTAAATCTAAAAATGGAACTTTCATTCTATGCTTTTACTCCAATAGGTTCTAATTATTCCCGTGCCGTTGAAGCTTTCCTTGAAATCGAAAAGCCCCCAATTTATTTTTTTACCACCGTCTTCGGTGCTTATTCCCATATTCAAATACTCGTAGCCCTCGTCTGCTAATGTCTTCAGTAGCATAAACAGACCATAAGTTGTTGGGCGTTCTTTCTGATATTTGTAGTCAAGTGAGCCGTAGAATACGTGCCAACCGATATGGTTGATGTTGAAAATCAGATAGCCAGCTGCCATATTTCCATCTACAAATACACCGTAGAGTTTAACCCTATTAGGGTATAGCTCTATCAGTTTTTCTATATCTTCAAAAGAGTGGGCAGGGGTGGCATCGTGTCGCTCTAAGTTATCAATTAATATATTATAATACGCCTTATGTTCGCTCTTCTCTAACTGACGGAAAGTAAGACCACGGCGGACAGCTTTTCTTACATTTTTGCGTACTTTGTTTCTACCTACATTCTCAAACTGCATTGCCATATCGTCAACACTAATATCCTTGTAGCTTGATAATGGATAGCAAGTAGATAGTTCTTCGTCTTCTCGTTCGTAGTTCAATCGCACAAGAGAGAAGTCGAACTGGTCGAACGGTTGAGTGAGAAATATCTTCGGTGCTTGGCGGAACTCTATTCTGCTAATTCCTGACTTCTTTGCGTAATTTTCTATCGCTTCCAAAGTGCTGTAAACATCTTTCAGAGTGCTTCCTTTCGTAAAGATACAACCACCATAAGAAGTACCAGGGTGTGATTTCAACACCTTCTCACGACCACGCAAAAGCAGGGCAGCAGGAAAAACAGCAAACAGCTCATTATTCTTATAGACCATTAATGAGTGATCATCGAATTTGCCCTCAGGGTGATAGGATATAAATTTCTGCTCGTGGAACAAGGTCGCATTTACGCCATGACTTACAAAGTCTTGCCATTGCTCATAGTCACTGGGGCTATATTTACAAACCTTGTATTCCGCCATTATATCTTAACTAACTCGCCATTGTTTTTGATTGACTTTTCGGCTGCTTCTAATAGCTGTACTACATAGAGCCCAGACTCGCCATCGGTCATAGTGTTTTGGTTGTTTTCTATGCTTTCGAAGAAGTGATTTACCTCTGTTTGTAGTGCCTCGGCATTGCTCACTTTCGGGGAATACATATCGCCAGTTCTGTACTGAATCAGCGTTTCGTATATCTCTTCTCTGTTTTCAATCAGCACACCCGAATCGTAAATTTTTAGCTTTTCGTCACTGCTCATATCGTTGAAGACCAACATTTTCTTTGTTCCACCGATTATAATCTGGCGGATTTTCACTGGAGACATCCAATTTACATTGAAATGCGCCATAGTCTCATCTTCAAAGTGAACTGTGATATAAGCAATACTCTCTATCTCTTTTTGTCCATATTTTTCTAACGCCTTACCCGTTGCATTAACTGCTACTGGCTTTTTACCAATGCAATACTGCAAGATAGAAAAGTCATGCGGTGCCAAATCCCAAACTACATTGATATCGTGTTGGAACAGCCCCAAATTCACTCGTGTGGAGTCCATATATTTGAACTCACCCAGCTCACCAGAGTCCATCAGCGATTTTATCTTCTGCACTGCAGGAGTATAAATAAAAGTGTGATCTACGTGGAGCAAGACGTTGTTTTCCTTAGCAGCAGCTATCAGCTCTTCAGCAGTTTGGGCCGAGTCCGTTAGTGGCTTTTCTACCCACGCGTGTTTACCTGAATTCAGTGCCGCCAAAGCTATCTTATAATGAGTGTTAACAGGAGTAGCAATAGCCACGGCATCGATAGTGTCATCTGCCATTATTTCATTGTAGTCCCCAGTTGCTTTTGCATTGGGGTACATAGCCGACATTTTCTCTAATTGCTTAGTGTCCGAATCGCAAGCGTAGGCGAGTTCCCAGTTTGGGGATTGGTTGAAATTTCTCAGTAAGTGGTTACCCCAGTAACCGCATCCGATGACTGCTATTTTCATAAGAATCCGAATTGTTATTATCTTAGTTATACAAAGTTAAGTTCTATACGTGTATAATTAAAATGATAATACTCATAAAGTTGTATTAAGTTACGAAGTGGGGTGAGGGAAATGTGGATATAATCATAACTCAAACTCATTTTAATCACTCCCAAACAAGAGTATATTTAGTTCGTATTATAAATTAGTAAATCACAGAGCAGAGTCAGATGAAAAGAATAATTATAAGTGCAATAATCTTAGCCTTTGTGGGCTTAATAGGGGGAGAAGTGGAAATAGTTGATAGCAGTATGACATTTGAGGAAGCTACAAAAGGGACTAAGGCTCCTCAAGACTTGCTCGATTCACTTACTTTACTTAATGTTTCGTATTATTCGACTGATGATAAGCTACACATAGGGCAGATAATAGTTCATAAATCTGTAGAAGAAGATGTTAAGTATTTCTTCCAAATGGCGATGGAAGAAAAATTCCCTATTAAACAAGTAATACCTATAGTGAAATATGGTTGGAGCGATGACAAGTCGATGGCTGCAAATAACTCTTCTGCTTTGAACTATCGCTTTATAGCTGGTACGGAGAGACTTTCGAACCATTCTTTTGGTAAGGCAATTGATATAAATCCTTATTTCAACCCCGTGATATACAAAAATCCTACTCGAATATCTCCGAAAGGTGCTAAGTATGTGCCTGGTAACAAGGGGGTTTTCACAGCAGATAGCCGAATAGTGAAAGAGATGAAGGCGCGAGGTTGGCGTTGGGGTGGAGACTGGAACTCACTCAAAGATTACCACCACTTCGACAAGCCCTAGTTAGTTTAATCTGTGGATTCAGTTAGTGTATTCAAAAAAGCAATAATGGATTCCTTTTGTTGTTTAGTGATTGCAAATCCATTAATTTTTTTATTCTTATTTCTATGTACCAAACCCCCTTTTGCGTAGTGATCTATTACTTCTTCGAGGGTTGCAATACTGCCATCATACAAATATGGAGCGGTTCTGGTTACATTTCTTAGTGATGGTATAACGAATACACCATTATCGCTATCTTGACCTGTTAGCCGTTGCCGACCTATATCCGAATATTCTTCATATAAGCCATTGTTTGCAAACTCTTGCGATGTAAATAATATACCAGAATGGCAAGATGAGCAAGCCAAACTATCCGAAAAAAATAGCTCCATACCACGCTCTTCATTTGATGTTAACCGGGCTTTGTCATTAAGGTAAGCGTCGAATTTTGAATTACCACCAACTAATGTGCGTTCGAATGCAGATATTGCTCTTGTAATAACATAGGGGTCAAAAACACGATTATATGCCAATTCAGAGAGTTTAGAATATAGAGTATCTGAACTAAGTTTTTCAGCTGCAACTACTATGTTTAAATCGAATTCATTATGTTCCTGGAATGGTACTAAAGCTTGCATTTCTAAAGTTGGTATACCGCCTTCTCTCATTAGTGAGGTGCGGTGAGCTACATTTATAATTGATATGCTATTCCTTGTGCCATCTCCTCCTTCTACTCCCTTAGTAGTTGGCTTATTGTCTGCAAATGCAAACTCAGTCTTGTGGCAAGAAGCACATGATATTTCATTAGTTCTAGACAGTCTTACATCTTCGAACAGTAACTTGCCAAGCCGAACCCTTTCTTCAGTAGGGAGATTGTCTTCGGGGTATTCTATCTCTGGTAGTTTATCGGGGAAGTCTTTTAGAAAACTATGTCTATCCTTATTGCTGATTTCTGGTTGGGTAGATTTCTCCGAACATGCCAACAATAAGGATAGAATTAGTAATAATATGTACTTATTTTTTGACAAATTTTGCCGTTTTTATAACGCCGCTATTGTCCAATATTCTAAGGAAGTATGTACCAACCGTAAGATCTATTATTTCTATTATACTACTATTGACTGAGCCAGTTTGAACTACGTTTCCATTCAGTGAGATTATCTCAAAATCAGAGTTTACGTGTTTGGCATCAACGTTTAAGTAATCTGTAGTTGGGTTAGGCGAAATAGAAATGCTTTGCGATAATTCCACTGATGTAGTTGTTTCACTGGTTACTACATCCGATTCACCGAAGTTGTCGATAAGGTCACGAACTTGTTGCGAATTGTTATAGAATTCATGATAAATACCAAAAGTAGTCATATCGACAGGTGCTAATAATTCTTGAATATCAAAATCAAGCATTATATCTATTGTTCCATCAACCTCTTGTGCGTTTACAGTAAAGCTAAGTGTTCTGAATGATTCGTCACCAAGTATATGGTACTGAATAGATTTGTCATATTCGCCGTCACCGTCAGGATCAGAAAATCCCTCTATAGCCCAAAATCTATATCCAGCACTCCAACCCCAATGCATAGATGGATTCTTTGGTGCTAAAGGGTGAAACATTCCGAATCTATTTGGGTCTTTGCCTATGTTCTCTTCCTCTTCCACACCAAACGATAAGCTTATGTTGTTTACATTGCTAATATCTATATTTCCTAACGAATATGATTCTAAACCCGCATTAGCTAATACATAGGTTCCCTCTAATAAGTTGTCGTCTAGTTCGAACTGGCACATATAGTATTGAAATCTAGAAATTTTATACTTTACTCCATTTTTGTTTACGTACTCTTTGTCAAATTCGAATGGAACACCATCAACGTTATAATCTATATTGAGATTTACTTCTGCGGCTGATGCAATACTAGCTATTAGTATCAAGGTTGTGATTATTAATTTTTTCATAATGAACTCTAATTATTTGTTTTTACTTTTATTCTTCTCTGTATTCTGGATTATTCAGATACACTTCATCTGTTAATGTTTTCAAGAATGCAACTAAATCTTGTTTCTCTTGTGCTGTCAAATTCATACCTTCTTTTATGCTGTGCATATTTACATCTAAAGTAGGAGATTCTTTGATTCCACTATTATAATGTTCAACTACTTCTTCCAATGTTTCAAATCTACCATCGTGCATATATGGGCCAGATACTTCTACATTTCTTAGTGAAGGCGTTTTGAATTTAGCATTGTCAGTTGGTCTATTAGTAAATTTGGCTCTACCCAAATCTGTAAACTCAGTTTCAGAGTCCAATCCATTATTCATAAACTCATGATTGGAAAAGTCAGCTGAACCATGACAGTGGAAGCAGTCTGCACCACGCTTTTCACTATTCTCTTCGAACTCAGTGAAGAATAATTCCTTTCCTCTTTTTTCAGATTCAGTGAGCGTAGCTTCACCGAGTTCAAATTTGTCAAATTTAGAATCGCCAGAAACTAAAGTTAACATAAATTGCTCCATTGCCAAACTCATTTTTTCAGAATTGACAGATGAATCACCAAAAGCATTATAGAACAAAGCTCTGTATTCTTCGGTTGACTCTAATTTCAACACCACATTTTCAAGTGACTCACCCATTTCTAAAGGACTCTCAATTGGCTGAAGTGACTGCTCCCTGAGTGTTTTGGCTCTGCCATCCCAAAAGAAACCCTTAGTATGATAAAACATATTAAAAATAGGCATAGAATTTCTATCCCCAATTTTACCTTCTATTCCTTCTGAGAAAATTTTATGTGTGTCTGTAAAAGCACTTTCTTGCGCGTGGCAAGAACCACAAGAAACACTACCATCCTTTGACATCATTTTTTCAAAAAACAACGCTTTGCCAAGTGCTATACCCTCAACCGTCAATTGGTTGTCAATTGGTATAATTGGCGGAGGTAAATTGCTAGGCATTACTAATTCATAGGGTGTTGTTTTAAACTCATCATCAGGGCTGGTTGGCTCTTCGTCTGCACAAGAAATAAAAACCAGAGACAATGATAGCGACATCACCACTAATAATATACTGTGTCCTCTCATTATTTCACCCCATTATTTATAGAAAATGCATTCAATAAGTTTTCACTAATTTTACTACTAAGTCCAAAATCAGCGTCCTTGTCTGAGTGTGTTATTGGAGCATTTTCAGTAATGTTAATAATATTAGGAGTCTCGAAGTATTCTGATAAATCAAATACAATATTTAATGGAGTCCCATCACCCACATTGAAATTATTATTTATGCTGATTTCCATTAGATTTTCATCTAAGCCAATATGGTATGCAAAAGCTCCTTTAAGTTCATTGTCCTTATAATGATATCCTTCAACAGAACAAAAGATAAATCCATCCATCCAATCCCAATATAAATTATTTATTATTGGGTTAAGTGGGCTTGTGGCTTCAAATTTATTCGGATTTTGATGATTTATTGTTGAGTCTACTCCCAAGAAAAAGCTTATTCCGCTATAACTACCTTCAGGAATACTATCTAATGTGAACTTGACTCTACCTTCAGACATATTGATATATGCGGAAGATGAGTCCACCTCAATTTTATCACCATCTTCATTAGTTAAAGTGAATTCAGTGAGTAGGTAATGCAATTTTGAAAAAATAATTTCATTCCCCGATGAGTTAGTATGTACAGAAATATCTGGTTCTACTTCTTCATTTCCAAAAGTATGGGTCATAGTTATTTCAAGTGCGACATTTTTTGCCACAGGTTCACTTCTTGTACTACTTTCATCACAACTGAAGTTCAATATCAGTAATGATAAGGCAAGAGTGATATATATAGATTTCATAATGTTTACTCTTTATTTAATTTGTTTTTAAAAAATTACTTTTCTTCTGAGAATTGTAATGAATCAAATTAAATAAGAACAAGTAAGGGGTATTATATCGATCTGGTAAGGCCTTAGCCGGACTCGTTTGTAATTTAATAATGTTTTAGGCCAACTATCTAAATTTAATATTTGGTATGTTTTTACTAAACTTAGTGTTAAAGAAATGCTGTTATGAGCTAATAACTTATTATTTACAAAATAATCATAGCTTTTGTAGGTTAAAAAGTCTTTACAGCATCCCTTTTTATTTTCTTTATATTGAATTTGTGTAGTATTATCAGGTCCCTCGTTACTACAACATGATTTAACCACTACAACTTTATGACATTTGTTACACTCGTCTGCTTCTAACAAACCAGGTATTACAATTGAATTCAAAGTATTTTGACTTTTCCCACATATATGTGTGTTTATGTTTATACCAAGAACAGGAATTAACATAAGT